>CAJIZJ010000061.1 GCA_905181825.1 uncultured Flavobacteriaceae bacterium | reverse complement strand
ACGAATAATGCTATTTATGATAGTTTACAACAGCTTTAATCTCTACTTATCGCAACCTATTTCAATGTGCTTCTTCCAACTAAATTTTTAAATATTAAGTTTTCATGTAATACATACTTATGCGTTTCCAACACTTCGCCATTATCTATAACGATAGATGTTTCTATGTCTATTGGTGGCTGTGGTTCTTTGAAAGGGTTTCTATTGATAGCCTGACCAAGAGACAAAATTTGATACGTTTCGAATTTAGTTTCAGGGTTTAAAAAAAGTATCTTTGCCAGGCTCGTATGCATCACTTTGTACGATGAAAAAAACAATACATGATTACACACAAGGACATAAATACCCCAACTCCAATTTTAAGTTCAAAAGCGCAACTAGAGTTGTTTAGCCGCGCTTCAGATGTAAAGGGGACAATTCGATCATTAGAATCGGGACGGCCCGTGTTGATTACGGCCTTTTATAGCAATGGATTGACACTGCTTAAGGAGCTTCAAATCCATCTTAAACGAAAGTTTTCAGGCAACTCTTTTAAAGAACAGCGTGCGTATAGGGATGCGTATCGCAAACTTTCTAAGCTTATTTTAATTGAAATTGTGGATCACAAACTAATCGTCAAAAAAGCGCCTTCTATTGGTTGGTTAAAAACATTTTATCCAGAAACGAGCGATTTCTTGTTGACGTTTCCGAAACTTCAAGGGCTCAATAGTGCGTGGCAGTGGTATCAAAATGGAATAACGGTTCCGGTTTTGCGAAATAAAATACATCCGTATTATGGCACGTATTTTCCAACCCGTTTCGATCATTTAATCCTTTTTGACAATTGGCTCAAACGGTATGACGGCCCTAAAAAATCAGCCATTGATGTGGGTATAGGAAGTGGTGTTCTCTCGTTTCAAATGGTGAAACACGGATTTCAAAAAGTGTTTGGAACGGATACCAACCCCAATGCGATTGTAGGCCTCAAAGAATTTATGGGCGACACAAAACTTTCTCGAAAAGTAGAATTGGATTTTGGATCCCTTTTTGGAAAGTGGGAAAAACCAACGGAATTGATTGTTTTTAATCCACCGTGGTTACCAGCGTCACATACTTTAGATACAAATGACGAAGCAATTTACTACCATGAAACGCTTTTTCCTGAGTTTTTTGAAGCCGCAAAACAACGCCTTTTGCCCGATGGGAAGCTCGTTGTTATTTTCTCAAATTTAGCGCAAATCACAAAAGCCACACCCAATCACCCTATTGAAAAAGAACTCGCTTCTGGCGGCAGGTTTCAACTGGAAAAAAGCCTTAAAAGAGACGTTAAAAAAGCATCTGATAAAACTAAACGCGACCAGCATTGGCGTGACTCAGAAAAAGTAGAACTGTGGGTATTGAGGCATTCTTAGAATACTTTTTGACTAGTGCTAAACGATCGCCTTTTTTTTTAAACATTGATTCTGTGAGCCGTATAGTTTGAGTCTTTCACAAAGTTAGAGCGTATGTTTTTCACTTTTCAAAAAAGAGATTAGGGTTAACAGTTGTATATATCAACTGATTTAAACAAAAAACTAAATAACTTTAAGGTTTTACAATGTATTATATTAAATGTTTAAATTTGAAAATAGTAAACTTTTAATTTATTCTAATCCATTACACATCAGGGATGTGCAATAAAGTAACAACTATTTATAATGAAATATTTAACCTTTCTAGTCTTTCTTTTTACCCTTAGCAATTTATATTCTCAAGACTTTGAGTTATATGAAAAGGAGTCATTTGTTTTTGAAAATGACACCCTTAATTACCGAATTTTAAAGCCTTTAAACTACAACCCATCCCAAAAATATCCTGTACATTTAGTTTTACACGGTTCTGGAGAAAGAGGAAATGACAACTCTTCTCAGCTAACCCATGGCGGCGTACTTTTTTTAAAAAAGGAAAATAGAGAAAAATATAATTCTTGGGTGCTATTCCCTCAATGTTCAACTAATGACAGGTGGGCGAATTCAACATCCGATTCATGGGATGCAAAATTTGAGGATACAATTACAAAACCGAATAAAAGTTTACAACTAGTTATCAGGTTGATGGATCAGTTTATAGAAAAAAAACAAGTAGATAAACAAAGAATTTATGTAAGTGGTTTGTCTATGGGGGGCATGGGAACTTTTGAAATACTATACAGAAGACCAAACATGTTTGCTGCCGCCACACCAATATGTGGAAATGGAAGTACAGCATTTGCTTCTTTATATGCTAAGAAAGTTTCTATTTGGGTTTTTCATGGTTCCGATGACAATGTAGTTAGCCCAAAACATTCTTTAAATATGGTTTCTGCGATTATCGAAGCAGGCGGCAGTCCTAAACTGACGTTATATGAAAATGTTGGTCATAACAGTTGGGACTACGCATTTGATGATAAAAATTATTTAAAGTGGATTTATTCTAAAGTTAAATAAGCTTTAATCCTCATATTCACTTTAACCACATTGGCACCAAGCACACAGGGTTCAATTGAAGCATTTCATTACGAAGCCCTTTAAGTTCTAGAAATTTTAGTTGTATGCGGAGGATTCTCCTATGGATTAGGTGTATTTGCAGTTCCAAAGAAAGTAACTCACAATATCAATTTACTAGCATTATTTTTTAATTTAACCAGTTCATAATCAAATTATTGCACCTCTAGCTATAACTTGTAATTAATACATTTTATTAAAACATATTACATTTTATTGTAATATAACTAAGTATTCAAAATAGATTAGTACCTTTGATTTTTTAAAAAAAAAAGGTAAAATGTTGTTATTGTTTGTAATTTTCGGATTTATTGTACAGATGTTTTTCTTTTCACGAGTTTACAAAAACAGAACAGAGGGAAATAAATACCATTTAGACAGCCTCATGTCATATATGCTCTGCTTTTCCGCTTTAGGGCTTTTATGCATTGTTAAACTTACACTTGATGTTTATCCACCATTTATATTAGTTATTTTTTTAAGATATATGGTTTTCATCTTTTTATATTGTCATATAAGATCAGTTTTGACCAAAAAAAAGGCTAAAGCACCGGTTTTTATGTATTGCTTTTTAGGCCTTTTATTAGTTACTTATATTTTTAATATTTCTGGATTTAGTGTCGTAAAAAACAGACTACTTCCTAACCTTGGATTTATTTTAATTGATTACGACACTGTCGCAAATTATAAAGATCTCGCACTGCTTTATTTTTTAGTTTCCTTTGTGACTATAGTTGTGACTTTAAAAATGTTTTTCACCTACTCTAGAAGTAAATTATTTAACCTCTATGCTAATAAAGAAAAAAGCAAAATTAAATACTGGACTTCTACGTATATTTTTCTTGTCCTTTTTAATTTTGTAATTGTTTTTGTCGCAAGTAGGTTTACTAATGGGACCGTGCCTTTGATTGGACTCGTTTATATTGGGGGTCTATTGGTTGAATCTTATTTTTTAAGTTTAAACCCTGTATACTTAGGATACCTAGTTAATAATACAAGGAAGACTGATTCAATTTTTTAGGGATTTGAACCTTTATTTTAGAAATGAACTCTATTTAAGAGTCTTTAAACTTTTTTAAACTAGTTTTTAATTAGTTTCCCTTTCAACCACTCGAGATCTGTGAGCCTTTTTAATAAATGCACTGTATAGTCCCTTTTGTAGAAAGCTTTTGAAATTGTTACTAAGTATCCTCTTAGCCATAGAAATCCTCCAACAAACTTATAATGTAGTCTGTTATACAGTGGGTGTGACATTAGTCGGTCAAATTGCTTATAATAAGCTTTTGAGGCCCTTGTTGGGGTATGACTTAATTGCCTGAGATTGCCAAAAATAATGTTACAAGTGCTTATGCAATTATTAAGGGGATTAAATAGTTTTGAATAGCCTTCTAAAGCTTTTACAGCATCTGTTTTTTGAGAAAACAATAATACATCATAGGCATTACGCAAACTAATTTTTTTAAAATACTGACCGTAATCATTGATTTGATTTGCCATTATACTTAATGCCAATTGGTCTCTGTAGCCCATTACTAAAAAGCCGTTTTCTGTTTCAAAGCTGCTTTTTGAAATTTTTTTGTAATTGAATTCAAGGTTGTATTTTTTTTTGTCGAGCAGCTCTTTATGAACTTCTACTGCAGCAATTTTGCTAGAGTGACACAGCCTAGGTTGATGCTTGTAATTATAATTTGGGTGATCATATTTAGTTTTATTAACTCTTATATATCCCTGTGTTTTTAAAAGATCATACGAAGCTTGGTACTGCTCAATAGGAACTATGAAGTCAATATCTCCTACCATTCGTTCGGCAACGTCGTGATACAAACCCTGAACAATCGAGGCCGTTCCTTTTATAAACACAGGCTGTATAGAGTGACTTTTTAGAAAGCTATTTAGTTCTTTGGCTTGTTCTATAATAGCCAAGTTTCGCTCTCTGTTTAATTCGGTTATATATCCCATATATTTTACTAGATCAGAGGGAAGAAAAGGTAAAAGCTTGCATTTTTTTAAATTACTATATAAAGCGGGCAGTACATAGTTAGCTGTACTCACTTGCACCACATGCTCCCAGTTTACCGTCTTTTCTTTTATTTGAGACTCTACCCATTTGAAGTTTTTTTCTGTATTTGAACTCGTAAGACTTCTTGCTATAAAATAATAGGTTTCTTTATAATTCATCGGAATATAATTTATGAACTTCTGAGATCATTTCTGAATTGTCATTATAAATTAACTCATAACAACGTTGTTTACTAAACCAGTTTAAGAAGGTCGCTGCATTGGCCGCTATTGGGGATAACCAAGAATCAGGCACAATCTTTTCAAAGGCTCGAACACTAGATATTTGAGTACATGAAAAAGGAGCCTTAGCGTCATATTTAATAAACACAAAGCCGTCACAAGGCATCTTGTTGGGTGAGAGCTCGTTTACTGGGGGAAGATATCGCACATGTTTATCCAGTTGTTTTAAATGAAACTCTTCAGATATTTCTAATATTGGGTAATAGGGCAAAAGAACGGGAATACTATTACGCTTAATTGAAATGGCTGCAGGAAACTTATAGACCTCTTGGCTGTGGGCATCAACGGGCACAAAATCGTCGGCAATGCATTCAAAACCATGCGCCTGAAGTAGTGCTAAGGAGGTGCTCTTTCCGTTTCCTGAATCGCCTAAAAACAACATGCATTTTCCGTTTTTACCAACAGCTGATGCGTGAAAGACCCCAAGCCATTCAGCTTCTTTTTTTTGATAGAGTACTTGAACTAATTCCATTGAAAACTTACCTTGAAAGTAGTGTACGTCTTTAGCAGTCCAAGAGCCAATAAAATCATTATTTACCAACAAATAAATTTTTTTAGAGTGTCTAAACACTCTAAAAGTATGTGTTTCCTTTGTTTCTTTTGTAGCCTCTAAATGTGCAAATTTTAGATGTACCAATTCTAATTCTATATTTGAAGCATACTCAACCTTTACAACAAGGTCGTCAATATGATAGTACTTTATATGTTCAAACGTATTTGGTGGTTTAATTTTTTTCTCACTAAGATCTACTTGTTTTGGATATGTCTGGGTACTCTTTCGGTAAAAATCTTGAACATCACTCACAAAGGTCTTAGCCTTTTCTAAAGGGATGTCCAGTTCTTTTACCAGGTATTTTATGATCGATTGGATCGGAATTTTTTCATGAACCTGTTCTAAAACAATGCCCGTTATCTTCTCTATTACAACATATTGGTTTTCTGGTTCAAACCACACCAAGCTATTGTCTTCGATATGTTTTATGATACAAGTTGTTTTCAATGGTTTTATTTCTTTAGGGGTCTATACCCAAAGGTACTATAAAATATTTTTTTCACTAGTGGATTGTGTCCCCTCATTCTTTAATTGTATTAAATGAAGTTAAATCATAATAAGTGGCTAAAATATAATTATTTGTGCAATTTTTTTAAAGCAGGACTGCTACTTCCTATTTGCAATAAAAAGACCCTGGTAATTGAGGTCACCAGGGTTAAACTAAGTTTACAGATTAAATAATATTAGTATACTATTGTTTGTATTGAATGAGCGGGAATATACTGTTCAAATCCTTTCATGCCAATATACATTTTGTAGTTAATGCCTTGATCCGTTTCATTCATCACAACTGTTGCAATGCTTCTGTCTTCGTTCATAAAAGAGGTGCTTAATAGATGACTTCTACTTGAAACAGTGCTAATACGTTTCGCTCCTGGTTTAATAAATTTAGAGAAATGACCTATGTAATAATAAGATGGAGTCATGACTACTTCCTTGGTATCTACGTCTGCATGAATGGGTGCAAAACAAAAATTACCGACATGGTTTGGTCCCCCATTTTGATCTAATAAAATGTTCCAATCAGTCCAGCCAACAGTTCCGTTGTTGAAATCATTAATCATAGAAGATCCATAACGTTCTGCATTTGGCCAAAATTGGTATTTATCAGCATCAAATGCCTCAATACATCCTTCAGTAAACAGTAGTTTTTTATCCGGATATGATTCTGTTACATTTTTTAAGTTGTCAAACATTGATTTTCCGCCCGCCCAGCGTTCGTACCAATGAAATCCAATACCCCAAGCATATTTAGCTGCTTCTGGATCATCAAAAATAGTACTAGCGCGATTGCTAATTAAATCTCTATTGTGATCCCATACTACAATTTTTTTATCGCCTAAGCCTTCGCGCTCCATTGTTGGTCCTAAGTGATTTTTTAAGAAATCACGCTCTTCTTCTGCTGTATATATACAAGATTCCCAGCGTTGCACGGCCATAGGCTCATTTTGTATAGTAATGCCCCAGATAGGCATCCCTTCTGCCTCATAAGCTTTTATGAATTTCGTGTAATAAAGCGCCCAAGACTCATAATATTCTGGAAGGAGTTTTCCACCATTAAGCATGTTTTTACTGTCCTTCATAAAAGCAGGAGGACTCCACGGGCTTGCATAGGTTAATAAACTACCACCTGCAGCTTTTAAGGCTCTTTTAATGAGTGGAATTCGATATTTCTTATCGTGGTCAATAGAAAAACTAGTTAATGCCTTCAGTTCATCAGACACATAAGTAAATGTTTCACTACTAAAATCGGCACTGTGTATAGGCGTTCTTAATAACGAATAGCCAATTCCTTTATTAGGATCGTAATAGGCACTTAGAATTTCTTCTTGCTTTTCTTCAGGTAGTTTTGCGAAAACTTCAGCGGATGCATCTGTAATTGCTCCTCCAATACCTATAAATGATTGAAACGATTTTTTTGGATTTACAAAAACAGACACCTCATGTTCCATAGCTTGGCTTAGCTTTTTAAATGTCTTAGTATCTGTAACCTCCAGCCTTTGTGTTGTATTGGAAGCAGTTGTGTATACAACAGCAAGTTTGTCATCTGTTGAATAAATTACGGTTGATTTATTTTCATTCTTAGCACAGCTTGTGCTTAAAATTCCGAAAAATAGTAATGCTCTAAAATTCATTTTAGAAGTTTATATATTGGTTAGTATTTTATTATTTTTTTTGTAATTGTTCCTTTGTTTGTTGTGATTTTTACAAAGTAAGAACCGCTTGTCAATCCCTCTAGATTAAGCATTTTTGAGCTTGCGTTAATCTCAGTTTTTGTGAGAACTATACGCCCGGATATGTCATATAATTCTATTGAATCAATATGATTGTTAAGAGTTGTCTTTAAAGTTAATGAATTATTGAAGGGGTTTGGGTATAATGAAATATAAGGATTGGTATTTTCTAATGTATTCGTGTTTAGATTATTATCCGAATATAAAAACTCCATCCAATTTAAATTAAAGCCAGCCAGAGCGACTCTAAGTTTTAATGTATATACACCAGCTTCTAAGTTGATTTCATGGGTATTAGTGGCCCAGGATTGCCATCCACCTGTCGTTGGTAAATTAAATGAACCTACAACTTCGCTTGTTTCGTTTTCAATAAGGGAAAGTTCAATTCGTCCAGTTTGGTTTTGAGCTGCAATTCTAAAGTTTAAATCATAGATTCCAGATTGGCTAATAAACACAGGGTATTCTGCATAATCGTTTACATCTGTATATCCAATATTTAAACCCCCTCCAGAATCGGATGTGTTTTCTGTCGCAAGGCCTGATTGACTTGTGTAGCTTTCAGCTTGAATTAAACCTGGAATATAAAACCGTTCATCTAGGTTGTTTTGTACTGGAAAATTAACTAAAGTACCTAATAAAGAATTGTATACAGAATTTATGACACCACCGGCATGATTAATTTTGAGATCATCTTGGTAGTGTAAATAATCAGATAATGTAATAATTAACACGAGGCTGTTTGTTGGGTCGATTTGAATAGACTCAATGTTTGAAGCGTTTCCATTTATCAAAAACTCAAAGTCTGAGACTTCAATTGTTTGTGCATTTAAAGGGTGGTTTAATGCGAGATGTACAGAGCGTTCATCTGAAACTGTAACGGCACTCATAGCTTGCATAGCGGGTGTTGGATCGTTAGATATAGAAAAGTTAAGACTACTCATATTGAAGCTAGTGGTTCCCAATACCAATATCTTAAACGTCTGAACACCTTCCTCTATATAAATGTTACTAGTACTATGGTTAGTGAAATAGGTCCATCCTCCCGAATTTGAAAGTGTAATTTGTTCAGATATATCATTGCCGTTTATCAAGTACTTAAGCTGTCCACCAGATTGTGGGGTGGCATATCTTAAGTCGATATTATAAAACCCAGACTCTTGAACATCGAGGGTGTAATTAACCCATTCATCTTTTTCTACGAACGATATGTGAAGACCGTTACTATTATTTATATCTGAATTTTCTTGAATGTCTACGCCATCATTCCGATAGCTCCACCCTCTATTCCATGCTTCATATTCATCAGTTGATAGCGAATAGTTTGCGACATCTTGGTCATAATAAGCAACACCATTGGTGCCTAAGTCATAGTCAGACAGGTGTACCAAACCTGGAATTGTATGATTCGAGTAAGGGATAGCTGTATTGTCTTGAGGTTGTCTAATGTAGGCGTCAACGACATCTTTATAAAAGGTATTGTTTTCTAATAATAAATCATCTGTTAATTGGTTAAGACCAGCCATTACGTCTGCTAAACTAGGTTCAGGTCCCTCACCTTTCCAAAAATTGATAATCGCCTCATAATTTGCGTTTGACGGGATCGAATAAGGAGCAACCGTAGTAGCAATTCGTTTGTACGGCCAACAAGACCATCCAATATTATTAGTCTCATACAAATTCATAGCATCTCTATACCATACATTTGAATTTTCGCCTGTTTCCCCACACCAAAGGGGGATGTTATGTTGGTTTTGCATATCCAAAACCCATTGAATTGACTCGGTGTCATTGTAACTCCAATACTTATGAAATTCATAAACTAAGTTAGAGTCCCAAGGCGGTGTTAAGCCATTAAAATCATTAGACCAAGAATTACCTCCAATAAAAATGATGTGGTTTTGATCTACTGCGCGGATTGCTTGTGTTGCTTCTATAAAAAAGGCCCTTAACACAGATCCATCTAAAGGCCACCAATTAACTTCATTCAATAATCCGTACCCACCCATCCAAGGTTCGTTTTTGTATCGATTCGCTAATTGACCCCAAAGGGCTACTGTTTTGTTTCTATTTAGCTCACTTTCCCAAAGAGAAGGTTTGTCTATGTCATAGTCAGAAATAGCCGCATCAGAGCCTTGACCGCCAGGCGCTGCATGTAAATCTAAAATAAGATATATATTATTGGCTGCACACCAGCTCATTAATTCGTCTATTCTTTCAAACCCCTCTTCTATCCATGTGTTTTCACCTGCAACAGGCTCCTCTTCAATCGGTAGGGTTAATAGGTTATAATGAAGCGCTACCCTAACCGAGTTAAATCCCCAACTGGCAATAGCATTTATATCTGCTTCTGTTACGAAATTATCAAGCCAGTTTTGGTAAAATTGACCGGTGTTATCAGCTCCAACCAATAGGATTAATTTTTCTTTAAACTCATGTTGTGTATCTGCAGCTCCATTAGAATTCATCATGTAGCCTTCTTGCAGCATCCATCCTCCTAAGCCGACGCCGCGAAGTAAAACCTCCTCTTGGTTTTCATCGACTATAGTAGTGCCTAGTGCACGAATATTTTGAGCGGCTAACAAACCGACAGAACTAAGTATAGATAAAATTAATATTAATCTTTTCATTTACACTATAGATTATCAAGTCCAAAAAGAGTAATCTCAGAGCCGTGCACATAGGTTTCACTTCCAAAATTGGATGTGATTGAGATTTTTAAATATCTAAAAGCTTCCGAAACACCTTCTAGCTCAAAGTCATGTCCAGAAGCTGCTGCCTCTAAACTAGCGTTTGGAATATTGCCTTCTCCATCTCTTGGATCTCCAATGTCATAAGCTCCAAGAAAGGTCCACTCTTGGGCATCATTACTAGAGTAAAGATCAAATGCTTTTATATTTTCTTCTTGGAAATAATAAGGAAGGCCATCAGGTCCACCATACCAATAAGCGCGTTGCCACAGGGTGAAACGATGAATTTTAATATTTTTATTCATGTCAACCACAATATCTAGCGGCCAATTTAGGCTTCCCCCATTTTGGTCTCTCCAGATTATAAAATAGCTATCATCATTGCTTGCTGCCGAGGTATCTACCACGTTATCCCAGAAATTGGTCATTTCTCCTTCCCATGCATTTCCATCCACAGATAAATTACCAATCAAGCTCCAGCTTGACTTATCGATTTCTTGTTCAAACAGAGGGGTAACGTTCCCTTTTTCTTCAAGTGTGGTGGTATTTCCTTCAAAGTCTTCAATTCGTGTTGAAAAGGTCATTTCAACAGATTCTAATCCACGCACAAAACGTGTTTCCTCACTATTATTTGAAGATAAAATTCTTACTTCTTCCACTCCAGCATTCATTATATGCAAGAACACAAAAACGGTTTTAGATTCAATATTATCCCATGAAATCTTTACACCTCCTAAATCTGGAACAATTTCAATACTTTCTTGAACTAGGTAAATAAACGACGGAAGTGGCGTGAACTCAACTTCAACAGGGATAGACCTGTTATAGCTTTCATCTACAACAAAAAGTTGTATTGTAATTGAAGTCGTTTGATTAAGCCCAGAAACTTCAATATCAGTATTGTATTTACTAGAAACACGACTTATTTCTTCTCCATTGGAGTTGGTGTAAACAGCAGTTACATATAAGATGTCTGAGTCTGAAGGCAGCTCATAAGAAATTATTCCCCCACCATTTGTCGGAGTTGTTGAAGTTACGGTTAGCGGACTTGGAGGTGTAGTGTCTCCGTCATCTGTTTTTGAACAAGACATAATTAATGACACTAATGTGAACACTAAAGTTGAAAATAAAATAAAAGTCTTTTTCATTTAAATCTTTTTTATATGGTTACCAACCTGGGTTTTGGACTAGGTTAGGGTTAATAGATAATTCATCAAAACTAATTGGGTGAAAATAATCACGAGGCGTTGAAAAGGAACGAATCCCAATATCTCTTATAGAGTAAAAATTAGCTTCCGAAGATTCGTTAACAGACCAACCTCTTAGAGGAGTGGATAGGTATTGTTCTGCAATTTTCCAACGCCTAAGATCGTTATATCGATGTCCTTCAAACGCAAGTTCAATCATGCGTTCTTGTTGAATAATTTCCCTTAAGCCTTCTGGGTTTGTGTGCTTCCCTGCGTTGGCAGCTATAGTTGCATCACTCCAAGCCTCTTCAATTGTTGGAATCCCAGCCCGGTCTCGTACCATGTTTAAAGCATCATAGACCTGCTGACTTGGCCCATTTGCTTCGTTTAAGGCCTCCGCATAATTTAAATACAGTTCAGATAGTCTTATAATTGGCCATGGGTAGGGAACAATTTTGTTATAGGCATCCCCTTCAGAGTCCGGATGAATTATTTTTTTTAACGAATAACCAGAAGTTAAATAATCACTAGTAAATCCAAATCGACCGTGGGTTTCGTCATAACGCATTTTTAGTTGCCATAGTCCACCCCATGAGCGCATAATCCCTCGGTCAAATCCTAAGGATGAATAAAATCTGGGTTCTCTATTTAAATTTAGTTTAGCCGTTCTGTTTCCGTATTGCGCATAAAATCGTTGGTTAAATGCAACGTTTTCGACCGAAAACCTGTTTGCGTAGTCAAAACTTAAATCTTCACTAATAGGCAGTCCATTTTTAGTGTAATACAATTCTGCCATTCTTAAGGTTGGAGCGACCCATTGCCACGCGGCCTCCACCGAGCTAGAACTTGGATCTTTCATAAGTGCGGATGCTTGAAGTTGCCACCAGTTACCGCCAGTTACTGGATTAGAACTGCCCCAAATTAATTCAGAATTCCACGGGTCGGTAATTGCATAGCGGTTATCATATTGGTCTCGAATAAATTCATACTGCCAATTTTGATTATCGTATAATGGCACATCGCCATTGTAGTAGTACATAGATACGCCTTGAGCTATCGCTGCTTCAATAGCTTCATTAGCAGCATTTGCAGCTAATTGCCATTTCGCTATATCTTCGGTCTGATTGAAAAAAGGAGTCCCTTCTTCGTTAACAAAACCGGAGTAAAAACCACTATTTCCGTTAAATAATGGGCTTGCAGCGTACAAAAGTACTCGTGATTTTATTGCCTTCGCAATTACTTGATCTACACGGCCTATGTCATTACTTCCCAGCACGCGCTCGGGCAAGTTTGGAATAGACTCATTAATAGTAGATACTATATAATTCACACAATAGTCAACCGTTTGACGCTCTACACGCACAGCTTCATCCGAGGCTGAAATAGGTAAGTTGGTGTCAATTACAGGAATAGGACCGTAATAGGTAAGTAGGATAAAGTGAAAATTTGCTTTCAGAAATTTGGCCTCAGCTTTCCACTCATTTTTTTCTTCTTGTGTCATATCAACAACAAGGTCTATGTTTTCTATGAGGGTGTTACAGCTACGAATAGCTTCCCATAATGAGCCTTGTGAAGACCCACTTGCAGAATAACCAGACCAAAAACTCATAATGGGCTTGCCATCATTTAGGCTACTAGAATTATTAAGTTGACCCTTCATCATTTTGATGGCATTCGTCTCTTTGTCTACTGGCGTAGTTAATTCATCACTTGCCAAAACATAAGTAGAATAAACCCCATCATTTTTAGGTAAATAGCTGTAGCAATTCGCAAGGGCATTGTATGCCGTTTCTTTTCTGTTAAAAAGCAAGCTTAGTTCTTGTGTCCCATCTGGCACAATGTCTAAATAGTCTTCACAACTTGTGAGAGCTAGAAATCCTACTAAGGAGATATAAAAAATATTGTTTTTTAAAATCATTTTCTTTTTGGTTTTAAAATTTTAATTGAACTCCTAAGTTAAAAACTCTTTGGGGCGGGTATCCAAGACCGTTTCCAGCCATTTCAGGATCCCATAAATCAAATTTAGCAAAATTTAACAAGTTTAATCCTGTGCAATAAACCCGTGCATTTAAATTAGAGAAAAACCCTGTCTCTGTTTCCGGGAACGTATATCCAAACTCGATACTTTTGAGTCTTAAAAAGTCACCATCTCTTAGCCACCAAGTAGACGGCTTTTCGTTGTTTTCTACAGGGCTAACAGATAAGCGTGGCCAAAAAGCATTGGGGTCTGGATTGTTTTCAGACCAGTAGTTGTTTGCTATAATATTTAAGGCATTTCGTTCGTTTACAAACGGAGAAATATTTGAAGGCTCTATTAAAAAAGACGTTCGGGCAGCACCTTGCATAAACACCGAAAAATCGAAGGCTTTATAAACGGCTGAGAATCCAAATCCATAAACAATTTCTGGCACGTAAGGCTTCCCAATTGGGGCTTGATCAAGTTGATTAATTACTCCATCTTCATTAACGTCTTTATATTTAATATCTCCAGGTAAGTAAGTGTTTGTAGAGCCAAAGCCGTTAAATTGTTCAGGTGAGTTAGCAATGTCTTCTTCATCAATAAATAAGCGCTCGGCAATATACCCCCACTGTTGGTTAATAGGCTGTCCAATTCTACTCAGGTTTTGGTTTTGGTATTCGGGTTCACCATTGACCAGGATTTCATTGGTGCTATATGTAAAGTTTCCTCTGGCAGTGATATAAAAATCACCCGAAAACGCATGGTTGTAATCAAGAGAAATGTCGACTCCTTTGGCTTTTACCTCACCAACATTACTATTAATAGACGTTGTGAGTCCCATTGTTTCAGGAATGTACTGACGCTCCATGTAAATGTTTTTTCTATGCTCCTCAAAGTATTCAGCTAAGAGTGTGATTTTATTAAACAAGCCTAACTCTAAGCCGTAATTTGCCTTTTCGGCAACTTCCCAAGTTACACTTGCATTGTCGTATCGATCAACATTATACCCATTGTAGTAGTTGTTGTAGTTGATGCCCCAGTTGTAACCAGTGCCTCCATTGTTCAGATTTACTTCTGATAGATAGAAGAAGCGATCATCTGCGGATGATATGCCATCATTCCCCACCAGACCGTACGTATATCGCAATTTAAATAAGTTAACTGAAGGTAAGTTTTTTTCAAAAAAAGCTTCATTGGAAACAATCCAACCAAACCCAGCAGAAGGGAAAAACCCGAAGCGATTCTCTTTAGCGAATTTTTCAGATCCATTATAACCAAAGTTAAACTCTGCAAAAAATCGACTGTCATAATTATAAGAAGTTCTTCCAGACACCCCCATATTTCTTGAAGGTAAAGTAGTAAAGGCAGTCCCGCCACCAATAGTGTTTAAGGCTTCAGATGCATTGGCAACTAAAAGGCCACCAACTTCGTGTTTTTCATTAAAAGTACGGTTGTATTCAGTTACTAGTTGATAGTAAAAATTACTATTTCCATAATTAGAAACGGAAGGGTTATTTAAAAACTCTGTTCCTTCTTGAATTTGATACAAATAATTAGAAGTTCCTAAATCCGTTTCTAATTGTCCAATTCCGTAAAAGAAAGGGGTGAAGCTTCTAGAGTTTTCATTTTCCGAGTAGGTTCTTACCGAAGCCATTCCTCTAATTTTCAATCCTTCTGTGATAAAAGACAGGTCTTGCTTTAGTTCAAACTGTGCCAGTGTTGTGTTTGCAAATCGATCTCTAAACCCTTTAACCATCTCAGCATATGGATTTGGATAGCCACCATTTCCTTTGTTGCCAAATAGTGTATGGTTAAAATCTAGTGTGTTTTCATCCGGAGTAAATGTTTTTGGAAAGTTTGCTGGATTTGCCTGTGCTACCATCCCAAAAATATCTGTAGCGCTTACGGTTGGACCGTTGTAACGCTCAAATAAAGAGTAATATTTTACAGCTACTTTGGTGGTCTTACTTAGATTTACATTGATGTTTGCTCGTAAATTGGAGCGTTTTATATCAATATTATTGTTAAAGTTGTTAAGTGGATCTACCTTTAACAAACCAGTTTCGTTAGAGTGTGATACAGACAAATAGTATTGTGCAACTTCTCCACCCCCTGAAACGTTTAGGTTTAGTTTTTTATTAAGTGTGTAGTCTTTAAATAACTCATTATGCCAGTCTACATCCGGGTATAACTCTGGATTGAGTCCTTGCTCTGTGCCAGTAATTTGTTGTATGGAATATTTTAATAGTGCAGATTGATCGCGCATTCTCTGTGCTTGATTGTACATTCTCATATAGTCAACTGCTCCTAAAAACTCCGGTGTTTGGGATGGTGCAGAAAAGGAGTTTTCATATCTAAAAGACACACGTGCTTTCCCTTTTTTACCTTCCTTTGTAGTGACTAAGATCACTCCGTTAGCACCACGAGCCCCATACAACGATGTGGCTGTTGCATCTTTCATAATAGAAAAAGTAGCAATGTTATCAGGTTCTAAACGTGCAAGATCAGAGGTGGTGATTTCCAATCCATCGAGTAAAATCAAAGGATTGTTTTTGTAACCAAAAGTAGTCACACCACGAATAAAAAACTCAGCATTATCTGCCCCAGGTTCTCCAGAGCGTTGGTATGAAATAAGTCCTGCGATTTTACCTGCGAAAGCAGTCGTTAAGTTTGACGATGGTATTTTTAAATCAGATGCCTTTACGGTTGAAATGGATCCAATGACACTATTTTTTTTCTGTTTAGAAAAAGCAACGACTTGTACTTCTTCGAGTGATTCAAGATCTTCGGCCATAATTACATTAACCGTTGGCTTTCCGGAAACTTCAACAGTTTGCGTTTGATATCCAACATAAGAAACAACTAAACTCGCCGATTCTGACTGAACATTTAGAACGTAGTTCCCATCAAAATCTGTAGCAGCTCCATTGTTAACCCCTAATTCTATAATTGTGACCCCTATTAAAGGGATGCCTTTTTCATCGACTACCTTACCCTTTACAATCATAGACTGCCCAAAGGAGCACAGTGATATGAGTAGTGCAAAAGCTAAAGATAATGTACCAAGTGATTTTTTTTTAATCAGCATCATTTTTGTGATTTAATATCTTAATAAACAATAAGCTCTTTGTTAAGAGCTTATTGTAACAAAAATTTAAAAGTGTTAGTTTATTTTTTAATCAACCTTTTAACCTGTCCATTTACTTCCATAAAGTAAAGTCCAGTTTCTAAGCCTTTAATGGAAATTTGATTCGCTATAATTGATTCAGATTTTACTAATCTCATATTTAAGTCATAGACTTTAATGTCAGTAGCTCCGTTTAGGTTTTTGAAAAACACAATATCATAACTTGGGTTTGGATACATGCTAAAGCTAGTAGTATTTAAATCTTCTAGCCCGGCAGTATTTTGCAGCTGTGGTCCTTCAATATTATCTATATAAAAGGTGCCAGTAACACTAGAATCCCCAGGTCCTATAAAGATAAATAAATGGCTAAAGCTTACACCATCTGCAATGTCTGACATGTCAAAATATAAGGTTTGCCATTGGTTGGTTAACACAATATCTTGTCTTACTTCAATGAATCCATTTTGATCTCCATCATCTTTAGCATCCGCTAACTTTAGCATCATTTGTGTTTGAACAGTCGAGTATACACGTACCGAAAACAAATCATGTTGTCCCATGTCAAAAGGGTAACTCATTTCTAGGTGTACTCGTTCCCATCCTCCCCAAGAATTCCCTTTATCCCACTGCTGCACAGCATTGGAGTTATCAACAGGATCAATAGCTAGCACATAGGATCCAGCAGGATCTCCCATGGTTTCCGAAACAGTACTTAAAGAGATGTCATCAAAGTCTTCATAAATAACCATTTCGATAGCCTCTGCTGTTGTAGTAAAGCTAGCAGTTGCAGCTGTTAGGGCTTCTCCGTTCTCGAACTGAATCGTATTTTCCAAGACGCCGTACCAGTACGTTGTGTTTGGATTTAAAAGCGATGATGGCATAATATTTATTTGTGAATTACTGTCCGAAATAGATATTATTGAGGGTATGATTGTACCACTGGCATTATTTTCTCTTAACTCTACTAAAGAGCTAATGTTAGTAATGGTTGAACCATCTAAGTTTTGAAATGCTAAGTTAGAGGTTATGGACATTCCAGATGCTAATGACACACCAGAAGCTCCTTCTTCGGGGCTCATTGTTAGTTCAGCTTGTGGCGCTACGTTGCTTTTCTCGTAATCATCAAAATAATAAACATCTCCAGCAACTGAACCTCCAGTCAAACCTCTGTCAAAATAAATTTGCGCACGATCATAGTTGGTAGCAGTAACAGAGCCAAAGTTAAAAATTAACTGCACCCATTGGTTTGTTTCAGTTACGGAAATAGTTTGATCAAAGCCTTGGCCATAGTTTGGAAAGTTTTGAATCCTTACCATTACCTCTACAGGCTTTTCTACCCAAACTTTCACTTTAATAAAAGGTGTTTCTGAGAAGTCCAAAGCTTCTAAAGGAGTGGCGCCATTAATCAAGTCATTTTCCAGACCTGAATCATTTCCAGCATGGGTGTATTGACCAACGTTTGCAGAGGTATTAATCCCTGTGGCATCCGGATTTGAGATCTTTGCAAATCCAGTTCCCGACCAGCTTACAAAGTCAAGTTCTGTATTGACAGTATCAAAATCAAATAGCATCTCATTGATGTCCCCTGCCACAGGATCTTTTGTTGTAAATGTCGCATTTACTCCGTTAACAGGACTTCCATTGGCATGGTATATTTGGTTATCAATAACGCCAAACCAGTATGCAGTCGTGAACCCTAAATTATTGGTAGGGTCAATTGTAATTGCGTTATTAGACTCATTAATTGAAGCAGTAAAAGGAACGTCAGGTCCATTTATATCGCCTTGACGTAAAGCTACTACGCTGTTCACATTACTAATGGTAGCACCCTGACCTGCAGTAAACGTGTCATTTGTTGTGATGGTCATATTTGAGCCAACCGACACAGCTGTGTCATTATTTTCTGGGCTGTATTGGTAAGCAGCAGACTCATACAATGGGGGTCCTACAATATCATCAAAATAATAGGTATCTCCTTCAACGGTAGTATCTCCATCAATTTTGATTACTATGTTGTTCATGAATATGTTGCTTTCTCCAGAAAAATCGAAAGTTAACTCAATCCATTGATTTAATTGATTACTACTAATAGCCGCCGTCCTTTCTATATTATTTCCCCAATCAGGAGCATTTTCAATATGAAATGTAACTACGATTTCTTCATTTGACCAAACTTTCATTTTAAAGTAAGATAGTGATGTAAGATCAAAAGGAGTGGTGAATACTGTTTCTGGATTAATAATTCCAATTCCTATTCCGTTGTCTGAACCTGCTGTGAATTGACCAACGAAAGGGGAAGCGTTTTCAGCGGAAACGTCAGGGTTCGCGATTTTAGCAAATGTAGAAGACCCGTTCCAACTGTTTAAAACAACCCCTGGGTTGTTGTTGTCAAAATCAATGTGAATTTCTTGTCCAATCAACAGACCTGAAATCAATAAAGATAGTAGAAGTAGTTTTTGTTTCATTTTGTTTCATTTTTTATGGAATTCAGTACATCGTACAATTCTGTAACGTTTTCGTTTAGGATTTCTCAAAAATCATGCAACTGATTTACGAATTCAACACAAATATCAAGTAAATTAGCTATGTAAAAAAATTAATATAGAATTGTAGTGGATTTTTTTACGTATTTTTTAGTTAAAACAATCAATATCAGTATTTTGTAAAAAATAAAAAGTAGATTAATAACAGTGATTGTATAGAATTAAAAATCTATATTTTATTAAGGATTCGATTAGATTACTCTAGAGTTTTAAACAATACTGGAGATGTCAGTTTCGAAATTCTCCCTGTCAATAGCATCATTTTTAACCTTAACTCTGTAGTTGTAGATTGTGTTTACAGAGTAGCGTAAGATCTTTGAAATTTGAGAACTACTTGTAATTCCAAGCCTTATTAGAGCGAAAATTCTAATTTCAGTACTTAGCTCTTTTGAGTTTAAGTTGTATTTTACTTTAGAGTTTTCCTTAAGAAGTTTGTTTAACTTATCTACAAAGTCTGGGTATATGTGCAAAAAGGCTTCATCAAAGTTTTTATTAAACAACTTGATTTCACTATTAATAATCTCATTAGATTTAGTCAAGTTAATTAAGTCATTGATTTTATTAGTTACTAAGTGTTTTCTGACCATTTTTCTGTATAGCTCTAACTTGTTAATGTAATCAGAGTATAAATTCAAAAATACGCCAAGTGAATTAACCTTTACTTTGTCAGACTTACTCAGCTCATCGTAAAGGGCGTTTAAGTTGTCGTTGGATTGACTTAACTGAAGGTTTAAGTTTTGTAGTTCATCGTTTGCAAGTTTCAAATTATTTCTTGTCAATGAAAGCTTCTTGTTTTGGTTATACACAAAAAAGACTAGTCCCATCAAAAAAGCGGCAAGTACGCTAATATATATCAAAAGATTTTTAAGCTTAGATTTTTGAACATTTGTACTGCTTTCGTATGCCTTTGTGATGACCGGTAATATGTTTGAGATATTAACAAATCTAAGAGGTGAATTGTAAGTTTCTGCATCTTCAAAAGAAAAGTTAATGAATTTATATGCACGTTCAAGGTCCCTTTCTGTAAACAGTATTGTAGCCAATTCGGTCATTGATGCATTGTCTTTAACAGCATTCTTAATATCCGCTATTGCAGATAGTATTAGGTATTTTTTCTCTTGCTCTATATTTCCTAGTAGCTTGTAAGAAATAGACCTTTCAAATGCAATGAGTGCAAATAATCTTGAATCTGATTCCACTTTAGCCAAGCGTTTGTCATTTGTTTTTATAGCTTCTGTCAAGTACCCATCATCGCGTTGTTTTTTTTCTACAAACCTCAAAAATTCTTCCGAACTCTTTGGCAATGTTTTCACTAATGAATCGCGATATATTCCATACAGCTCTAGATAATTCTTTCGACTTTCTTTTACTGGAGTATAAAAGCTCAACCTTGAGTATGCTTCCGTAAAGTCAGAATAATAATTACTTAATAGTTTTGGGTTTAAAGAATTTTTATTGATTTCACTTAACAAATCTATAGACTCTTTGTATCGACCCGATGATATCAGTAGTTTCGAAAGTTTTAGTTTACACTCTTCAATAAAGTAATTATTATCAAGTTCTTGAGCATGCTTTAGGTTTTGTTCAATATAATTGAGCGCTTCTTCAAAGCTGTAGTACTCGTAGATCTCAATAATTTTATTTGTTATAAAATATTTATTTTCTATTGAAGTATTTTGCTCTCTTAGTAAGTTTTTTAAATTACTCAATTGAATTTCTATACTTCCCTCATAAGTTCCGCGAGCCTGCATTACACTATCCAGCTTTTCGATAAGTTGGTCTAGCTCATCAGCACTTGAAGCTAGGCTACAGTTGAGAGCTATAACACAGCAAATTAAAAGTTTGGTTTTTTTAAAATTCAAAATAGGAATTTGTTAAGCCTTTAGTTTATAAATAGTTGTTGACTCTAATATATAGAGTCTGTATTATTTCTGAAATATTTGAGTCATTATTATCACTTCACGACATTTACTGTTTTATGAACTTGAGAGTGACTTCAGAATTTATTTCATTAATTTTAATGAAATAAATTCCTGCTGTGAGTGAAGCTACCTCTATTTGACTCACCCCTTTTGCCTGTATTAATTTTTGACCAGAAACGTTATAAACAGTCACTTCAAATAAAGGGGTGTTTCCAATTATGTTTAGGACTGACTGCGTAGGGTTAGGAAAAATAACAGGACTTAATTTGTTTGTAGTGGGTGTGTTTAAAGCTTCAACATTAGGCGCATTTGGACTTCCATTAAAATTGATACAATCCCAGTTTTGATGAAGACTATTATCTAAATCTGGTGTATTTAATTCGAGGGTGTATCCTGTATCGTTTGCACAACTTGGCCACGGGTTATCCGAGGTGTAAGTCACTTGGTCTTGAAGAATACTTTCAGCGTCAAATAGTCGAACACTATCTCCACTTGATCCCAGACCAAAGCCTAAGTCTCCGATATAATTTACAGCTTCCGGATACATAGCATTGTAATCGGCAGCATCTTTAACGGCCACAAGAAACCCCTCACCTTGTATGATAGTCCCTTCAGGAATTATATATACATGCGTGTCGTCGTTATCTTTTAACAGCCATAAAGAAAGGTCTACTTCATAGGGGTTTGGGTTATATAATTCGATCCAATCATCGGAATTAAAATTAGCTACTGAATTGTAATTAATCTCGTTGATAACAATTAGTTCATGAGTTTCTTGAGGAGAAAAGTAAGGGATTACATAAGCAGCACTTGTTAAGTTTATACTTATGATTGCATCAGTTGAAGTAGAGCCGCCTTCCCAATGAGAAAACTCATATCCAGCCTCAGGGATCGCTTCGAGTTG
>CAJIZJ010000060.1 GCA_905181825.1 uncultured Flavobacteriaceae bacterium | reverse complement strand
TTGAGAACCTTTTTTTAATATGAAAAATACGACAGCTAATTATTTCGATAGACAAACAAATGCGGCTCCACTGGCTGTATTTAGAGTGTTTTTTGGTGTTTTAATGTGTGTTAGTATCGTTCGTTTTTGGTCAAAAGACTGGATTCAGTCTCTTTATGTAGACCCCTCTTTTCACTTTTCTTATTACGGTTTTGAGTGGGTAAAGCCACTTGGAGTCTACACCTATGTTTTATTTTTAATATGTGGTATTTCTGCGTTTTTTGTAGCTATAGGCTATAAATATCGAATATCGATTTTAGTATTCTTTTTAAGCTTTACCTATATTGAATTAATGGATAAAACCACTTATCTAAACCATTACTATTTTGTCTCTGTTATAAGTTTTATTATGCTATTTATCCCTTGTAATGCTCAGTTTTCTATCGATGCAGTTATTAGGAGAAAAACATACAAAATGGTTCCAAATTGGACGATTGATAGTTTAAAATTAATGCTAGGTATCGTTTATTTTTATGCAGGTCTTACGAAGATAAATTCCGACTGGCTACTGAAGGCAATGCCATTAAAACTCTGGTTAAAATCCAAATATGACTTACCCTTTATTGGTCAAACAATAATGCAACAAGAGTGGTTTAGTTTTTTCATGAGTTGGGGTGGCATGTTTTACGACCTCAGTATTCCTTTTTTATTACTATTCAAAAGAACACGTTCTTTTGCTTTTGTTTTAGTAGTCGCCTTTCATGTAACAACCCGAATACTTTTTCCAATTGGAATGTTTCCCTACATAATGATACTGTCTACAATCATATTTTTTGAGTCAAACGTACATCAAAGAATATTATATTTTATGCGTAAGATTCTTTGTTTTTTTAAAATCAAACAACAGGTTTCACGCATCCCCATTTTGGAAGTGGACCGTTTTATTGTTTCCAATTTTTCTCGTGTAACCATTGTTGCTTTAATGATGGTACAATTGCTTTTACCATGGAGATCATTAGCGTACCCAGGGGAGTTGTTTTGGAATGAACAAGGGTATCGTTTTTCTTGGCGCGTCATGCTAATGGAAAAAAAAGGGAGCTCAGTTTTTAAAATTGTAAACACAAAAACAAACTCTTTTTTTTACATAAATAATAACGATTTCCTAACCCCTGTTCAGCAAAAACAAATGAGTTTCCAGCCCGATATGATTTTGCAATATGGCCATTATTTAGGTAGTCATTTTAAAAGTCAAGGACATCAAAATGTAGCAGTTTTTGTTGAAAGTTATGTATCTTTGAACGGTCGACTTAGTCAACAATTTATTGATCCTACAGTAAATTTAATGAAGCTTAAAGACTCATTTAAAAACAAAGACTGGATTAAACCACTAAATGATGAAATTAAAGGATTTTAAACTTCTTATTTTTATAATTTCCGCTCCATTTCTTTCATTTACGCAAGTAGATGTTTTTGGAGAGGTTTATGATAAAGTCTCTGTTAAGGGGCTAGAGTCTGTAGAAATTTATGACGAGTTTGGTGCTTTACTAGCTACTACGAACTCGGAGGGTAAATATCAGTTTTCTTCCTTAGAATCAAAACTTAATCTAATTTTCTTTAGCTATGGTTATGAGCCTTTCAAAACTTCAGTAGTTGTTAATGGCTCAATATCTAAAACTATTTTTCTTGAACTATCTGCTGAGCAACTATCGGAAGTGGAACTTATTGGAGTAAAACAAAAACTCTTTTCAATTAAACGACTTAAGGATGTTGAAGGCACTGCTATATTTGCGGGAAAAAAAACCGAAGTCATTTTAGTTGATAACTTGATGGCCAATTTAGCAAGTAATAATGCACGTCAAATATTCAGTCAAATTGCAGGTCTTAATATTTATCAAAATGATGATGCGGGCTTACAACTAAATATAGGTGGTAGAGGATTAGACCCTAACAGAACCTCAAATTTTAATACACGCCAAAATAATTACGACATCAGTGCTGATGTCTTAGGCTATCCTGAGAGCTATTATTCACCTCCTTCAGAATCACTCTCCGAAATTCAAGTTATTAGAGGTGCTGCCTCGTTACAATATGGGACTCAGTTTGGAGGTTTAGTTAATTTTAAAACAAAGCCACCTAATAGGGATAAGCCCCTTGAAGTTGTGCTTAGGAATACCGTTGGTAGTAATGGCCTTTATACTAATTTTACTAGTTTTAGTGGTACAAGTAAAAAGTTAAGTTATTACTCTTATGTGAATTATAAGACAGGAGACGGCTTTAGGCCTAACTCAGAATTTGAGTCCAAAAACATCTTTTCTCACCTTGAATACGCATTTTCAACCAAAACCAATCTAGCAGTTGAACTAACGTATTTAAATTATCTCGTCCAGCAAGCTGGTGGGCTCAACGACTCTATGTTTGCCGCCGATCCATATCAAAGTGTGCGTTCTAGAAACTGGTTTAAAGTTAACTGGTTACTGTATAACGCTAAATTAACCCACCGGTTTTCTGATCAAACACTATTTAGTTTTAATTTCTTTGGACTCAATGCTAGTAGAGACGCCATTGGTTTTAGAACTAATCGTGTTGACCAAATTGATTCTTTTGAAGAAAGAGATTTAATTAAAGGCAAATTTAAAAATTTTGGATTTGAATCGAGATTATTACATGACTATACCCTATTAGAAAAAAAAGCGACATTGCTGTTAGGAGTTAAGTTTTATAGGGCAAATAACAGCAACCAACAAGGACCTGGATCCAATGGTTCAGGACCTGATTTTGATTTTGAGACGGAGCAATATATTGATTACCAAGCACAATCTTTTTATGATTACCCAAATTTGAATACAGCTTTATTTGGTGAGCAAGTCATATATCTAAAAGACAACCTTTCTATCACTCCTGGATTTAGACTGGAACATATAAAAACAGAAAGTAGGGGCTTTTACAAAAACATTAATTTGGATGCAGCAGGGAATTTACTTTTAAATGAAACTATTTATAATGACGAAACCAGAAAACGATCATTTGTTCTTTTTGGAGTTGGCACTAGCTATAAGCCCACTGAATACTTAGAAATATATAATAATATTTCTCAAAACTACCGCTCAGTAACTTTCGCGGATATTAGTATTGTAAACCCTGCATACGTGATTAACCCAGAAATAACTGACGAGAAAGGATACAATTTAGATTTTGGTATTAGAGGAGTATTTAATAAAACTATTTCCTATGATATAAGTCTTTTTAGACTGTTTTATAACGACAGAATTGGCTTTGTTCAAAAGGTGTTTCAGGACGGTAATGTAAAGTCAGAAAGAGGAAATGTAGGGGATGCCGTTATTTATGGACTTGAGTCTTTAGTTGATTTTAATTTGGCCAAACTATTTAATTTTAATTATGATTATGGCGCTTCATTTTTTGTAAACACCTCTATTATTGATTCTGAGTATACGTCCTCTTCAATAAATGGAATTACAGGAAAAAAAGTAGAATTTGTTCCAAATTTAAATTTCAAATCAGGGTTTAAGTTTTCATTCAAAGATTTTTCTTCCAGCATTCAATACACCTATATGTCAGAACAGTTTACAGATGCTTCCAATTCAATAGCCAGCAACCTAAGTGGTGTTATTGGGGTACTACCATCTTATGATGTTTTAGATATTTCGCTTAGTTATAAGTATCAAAACCTAAAAATTGAAACAGGGGTAAATAATATCCTTGACACTTCTTACTTCACTCGCCGTGCTACAGGCTACCCAGGTCCTGGAATAATACCCTCTCCGCCTAAAAACATCTATTTAACTATAGGACTAAAATTTTAGAAGTAACAGAACTCAGACTATTTAGTAATCAAATCAATAATTTCTTTTATTTGTGAGAGAAACTGAGAAATTAACCCTAAATTTGTATGCAATTATAAGCTATTTGCTATGAATGCACATCTATCTAAAATTGTCGGCGAAGGTCTTACTTACGACGACGTCCTATTAATTCCTGGATACTCCGAAATTCTTCCAAGAGACGTGAGTATTAAATCTAAATTCACTAAAAACATATCCTTAAATGTCCCTATAAGTTCTGCTGCTATGGATACAGTTACAGAAAGTAAAATGGCAATAGCCATGGCGCGTGAGGGTGGTATAGGCGTGTTGCATAAAAATATGACTATCGAACAACAGGCTATAAAAGTTCGGAAAGTAAAGCGTGCTGAAAGTGGTATGATTATCGATCCTGTAACACTGCCATTGGATGCTACAGTAATGGATGCTAAAAGCAGTATGAAAGAACACAGTATTGGAGGAATTCCAATTATTGACAAAGATGGATATTTAAAAGGGATTGTTACAAATCGAGATTTAAGATTTGAAAAAGAAGACAACAGACCAATTACAGAAATAATGACTTCTGAAGGTTTAGTGACAACAGCCGAAGGAACGTCTTTACAACAAGCTGAGGTTATTCTTCAGAAGCAAAAAATCGAAAAACTTCCTGTAGTAGATGCCGCCTTTAAATTAGTAGGTTTAATTACTTTTAGAGATATTACAAAATTAACTCAGAAACCGATATCAAATAAAGACCAATACGGACGATTGCGAGTTGCTGCAGCTATTGGAGTAACTCATGATGCCGTTGAACGAACTAAAGCCCTTGTAAAGTCTGGAGTTGATGCTGTTATTATAGACACTGCCCATGGACACACAAAGGGAGTTGTAAGCGTGCTAAAATTAATTAAGGCTAGTTTCCCTGAATTAGACGTAGTGGTGGGTAATATTGCTACTGCAGAAGCTGCTAAATATCTTGCAGATGCTGGCGCTGATGCTGTGAAAGTAGGCATTGGTCCGGGTTCCATATGTACAACACGTGTAGTAGCAGGTGTAGGATTTCCTCAGTTTTCGGCGGTATTAGAAGTTGCAGAGGCACTTAAAGGGACAGGAGTTCCTGTCATTGCAGATGGAGGGATTCGTTATACAGGCGATATCCCCAAAGCGTTAGCTGCTGGCGCAGATTGCGTTATGCTCGGATCGCTTCTTGCAGGTACCAAAGAATCGCCTGGTGAAACTATCATATATGAAGGCCGTAAGTTTAAATCGTATAGAGGCATGGGCTCTGTTGAAGCCATGAAAGAAGGTAGTAAAGATCGCTACTTCCAAGATGTTGAGGACGATATTAAAAAATTAGTCCCCGAAGGTATCGTAGGACGTGTGCCTTACAAAGGAGATCTTTTTGAAAGTATACATCAATTTATAGGGGGCTTACGAGCGGGAATGGGCTATTGTGGTGCCAAAGATATTGAGACCCTTAAAGAGATAGGTCGATTTGTGAAAATAACATCTTCAGGCATTAGTGAAAGTCACCCTCATAATGTTATGATTACTAAAGAAGCCCCTAACTATTCTCGTTAGATTCGTTTGTAAATTATTTTATCCTATTTGAGTATAGAGTTGTATTCTCCCTCAGATTTAGTATTTTTGTTTTTATTCAAAAAAAATAAAATGAAAAAAATACTTGTCTTTTTTAATATACTATGTATTCCCTTTAGTTTTTTAAGTGCTCAGATATCCGATTCAGAGGTATTGCTGACTATTTCAGATGAACCGGTCTTAGCAAGTGAGTTCTTGAGAGTTTACAATAAAAACTTAAATTTAGTTCAAGATGATTCCCAAAAAAATGTGGATTCTTATTTAAAATTATTTATAAATTATAAATTAAAACTAGCAGAAGCAAGATCACTGGGATATGATAAAGATCCGGTGTATATAAAGGAATTGAGGTCTTATAAAAATCAACTAACTCAAAACTACTTAACAGATAAGAATGTTACTGAAGAGTTAGTTTTAGAAGCCTATGATCGAACTATCAATGAAGTAAAAGCTCAGCATATTTTAGTTCGAATTGAAGAGTTTGAATCGGATACTCTCCAAGCATACTCAAAGATACAAGCCTTTAGAAGTCGACTAATAAACGAGGATTTTGATTCTATAAAAAAAGAAATTCATGATGGGAAGTCTGTTTTTGTAGAGGATCTGGGCTTTTTCACAGCCTTTAAAATGGTCTATAACTTTGAGACCACAGCATTTACGACCAATGTTGGAGGAGTCTCTGACCCTTTTCGAACAAAATTTGGATTTCATGTAGTTAAAGTTTTAGAGAAAAGAAAGTCTAAAGGACAGGTAAGTGTTGCGCATATTATGATTGCCAACACTCAGAAAGACACCACCATAGTGGCCAAAGATAGAATACAGGAATTACATAGATTATTACTTCAGGGAGAAAACTTTGGAAGTCTCGCCAAACAGTTTTCTGATGATAAAAGTTCCTCTAAGCGCAACGGCGAATTAAAACCTTTTAAGTCAGGTCAAATAAATTCAGTTGTATTTGAAAATACCGCGTTTAGTCTTACTGAAAAAGGGGCTATATCAGAACCTATTCAAACCCAATTTGGATGGCATATTCTTCAGTTAATTGATCGACAAGCTGTTGGTGAGTTTGAAGCCTTAAAAGGAGATTTAGAAAATAAAGTTCGTAAAGACTCGCGCTCACAGCTCGTAAAAGCCAAAATGCTTGATAAGTTACTCACTCAGTATGAACTCACAGGTTTAAATCCAAACCTAGCTATAATACAAGCTAATGTAATACGTAATACAACTGATGATACATGGAGTTTTTCAGCTATTATCAATGAATCTAACCCCATTTTTTCTATTCAGAATACAACGTATTCTTTTGGAGACTTCTTAAGTTTTTTGAATAAAAATAAAAAGTCAATTAACAAAAATTGGACTACAGAGTTTATTGTAAACAAGCAATATAAGTTGTTTTTAGAGCAATCTGTATTTCAGTACAAAAAAGATAACCTTGAAACAGAAAACCAAGAATTTGCTAATATTTTAAATGAATATAGAGAAGGACTGCTGTTATTTGAATTGATGCAAGACAAAATTTGGGAAGGCGCTAAGAACGACACTATAGGGTTGAATGTTTTTTATAATTCAAATAAAGAAAATTATTTATGGCCAGATAGAATCATTGGATCTGTAGCTCGTTCCTCTAACGCTAAAACCATCAAAAAGGTTCGTAAATTATGGTCCAAAGGCAAATCTAATCAAGAGATAGATGACTTGTTGAATAACAGACAGCAAAATGTTATATTTTCTAGTGGCGAATTTGAATTGGGGCAATCCCCTTTGCCTGATAGCTTTACTGTTTCAACTAAGTCACCATTGTCTAAAGTAATTGAAGAAAATAATAATTTCTATGTTGTTAATAGTAAAGAATTAAAGCCCAAATCCCAAAAAACTATGGAAGAAGCTAAAGGGCAGCTAATATCTGATTATCAACTTCAACTTGAAACTCAATGGGTTTTAGAGCTAAAATCTAAATTTGAGATTAAGGTAAATGAAAATGTACTTCAAAAAGTTAACAATATAATTTCTAAATAACTTTGAACTATTTTAATAAAATTTTTATCCTATCCTTTTTCGGTTTAGTTGCATGTGATTTCCCCGCAGTTAAAACCCAGATTAAGCCACTTGCTAGAGTCAATGATGCTCTGTTGTATAAAGAAGCGATAGACTTCAGTTTTATTGAGGGTAGGACGGAGGCTGATAGCATTCTGTTTGTCCAAAATATAATTAATGACTGGGCTACAACTCAATTGTTAATCGATGGTGCAATCTTAAATTTAAGTGAAAGTACTCAAGTTGACTTTGAGGAGCTAGTACAACAATACAAAAGTGACCTTTATACTTCTGCTTATGTTGAAGCATTGGTGAGTCAAAACATAGATACCTTAGTTTCTGATTCGGAGCTTCAAAAAGTATACGTGGCAAATAAGCAACTTTTTGTGCTTAAAGAAGATTTGTTAAAGTTGAGGTACATTAATATAAATGCTTCCATCTCCAATTTAAAAGAAATAAAAAAACGCTTTAAACGTTTTAATTCTGAAGATGAAATCCGACTAGATTCTATCTCAATTCAGTTTAATTCATTTTACTTGAAAGATTCAATTTGGATCAAATCAGAACAGGTAGTTTCTAAAATTAAGCCCTTACAATTAGGTTTTAATAAAGTACTGTTAAAAAAACCAAATTTTATACAGCTCAAAGATTCTTTAGGGTTATATTTGATCCAAATAAATGAGTTTTTAGAACGAGGTAATCCAGCTCCAATTGAGTATGTTTCACCAACTTTAAAACAAATAGTCATTAATAATCGAAAATTAAAACTCATCAAAAAACTAAAAAGTGATATAGTTGATGATGCCATTAAAAATAAAAAGTTTGAAATTTATAAATAATATTTATGTCTTAGGGTTTGTGTTTTTCACTTCTCTTACTTCCTATTCGCAAGAAATTATCGATGATTCTGTTGCTGAAGTCTCAGAAATAGTTGCAGTTGATTCTCTTCAACAAAGAGTCAAAATTGACGGAGTTGCAGCTGTTATTGGAGATTTTGTTATACTAGATTCTGATATTGACAAACAGTTTATGCAGTTAGAAGCTGGAGGAATTTCAACAGCTGATATTACGCGTTGTCAGCTATTTGGAAAACTTTTAGAAGATAAGCTTTACATACACCATGCGATCCAAGATAGTATTGAAGTTAATGACGCTGAGGTTAGATCTTATGTAGATCAGCAATTGGCAGGTTTTGCAGAGCAAATTGGCTCAATGGATAAGCTTGTTGCTTATTACAAAAAATCATCTGAACAAGAACTTAGAGATGAAATGTTTGAGTTAAATCGAAACGGTAAAATGGCTACAATGATGCAGCAAAGTATCATTGATGAGTTAGAAGTTACCCCTGAAGAAGTTCGTCAGTTTTTCAATAAAATAGCAACCGATGAACGTCCGATGTTTGGTACTGAACTTCGTATTGCTCAAATTGTGGTTATTCCACAAACATCCCAGTCAGAAGTTGATAAGGTTGTTAAGCGTCTAAACGAATTCCGTACAGATGTTCTAGATAACGGAGCTAGCTTTACCACCAAAGCAGTTTTGTATACTCAAGATCCTGGATCTAAAAGAACAGGTGGTAAATATACACTCAACAGAAAAAAACCACAAATGGCGAAGGAGTTTAGAGAGGTAGCCTTTTCGTTACAAGAAGGGCAAGTCTCAAAACCTTTTAAAACAGACTTCGGATATCACATAATTAAATTAGAAAAAATTAGGGGACAAGAATTTGATGTTCGACATATCTTATTAATACCCAAAGTCACTGTGCAGGCCATTAAAGAAGCTAAAGAGAAACTTGAGAAAGTTAGAAAAAGTATTGTTTCTGGCGATATTACTTTTGAGGAAGCAGCAAGAGAAGCCAGTGATGAAAAAGAAACTAAATTTGACGGTGGTCAGCTAAGAAACCCAGAAACACAAGATTATAATTTTGAGCTTACAAAAATGGATCCTGGTTTTTACTCACAAATTGAAAGTTTAAAAGACAATCAAATTAGTCCGGTTATAAAAGATGGGGATAGAGTGAACCCTATTAAATTTAAAATTGTAACTGTCACAAATAGAATAGATGAGCACGAGGCTAACTTTGCTCAAGATTATCTTAAAATCAAAGATCTTGCACTTCAAGAAAAGCAATTAAATGCAGTTTCAAAGTGGCAAGAGGAAAAAATAATGGATACCTATATTAAAATTAATGGCGAATTACGCTCTTGTGATTTCAATAGTAACTGGTTTAAAATTAAATAATTAGTTATAATGTCAGATGTTGCGTCTTTAAAACTTCAGATTAAAAAGTACCAGGCTTTAAAAAAAGAAATCTCAAAAGTCATCGTTGGTCAAGACATGGTCATTGAGCAGATTTTAATTTCTATATTTTCAGGAGGTCATTCCTTATTGGTAGGGGTTCCTGGTTTAGCCAAAACTCTAATGGTTAATACTATAGCCAAAGCCCTTGGATTAGATTTTAAACGAATTCAGTTTACTCCTGATTTAATGCCTAGCGATATTCTTGGAAGTGAAATATTGGACCACGATCGAAAATTTAAGTTTATTAAAGGGCCTATTTTCTCTAACATACTCTTAGCCGATGAAATCAATCGAACCCCACCTAAGACTCAAGCGGCTTTGTTAGAAGCCATGCAGGAAAGGTCTGTTACTATTGCCGGTCATCATTACGAATTAGACGCTCCTTATTTTGTGTTAGCAACCCAAAACCCTATTGAGCAGGAAGGAACATATCCTTTACCTGAAGCTCAATTAGATCGTTTCATGTTTTCAATCAATCTGACCTACCCAACTTTTGAAGAGGAAGTACAAGTTGTTAAACTAACTACTACATCATCTCATGCAGAAGTTGATGTTGTATTTTCAGCTGAAGATATTTTGAAATTTCAAAGCTTAATTAGAAAAATACCAGTAGCGGATAATGTAATTGATTACGCTGTTAAGATGGTTGGAAAAACCCGTCCAAACTCTATTAACGCGACCGCTTTGGTGAATCAATATGTAGATTGGGGTGCAGGCCCAAGAGCTTCTCAAAACCTTATTTTAGCAGCCAAAACCTTTGCTGTGATTAATAATAAACTATCACCAGATATTGAAGACGTTCAATCTGTTGCAAAAGGGATCTTAAGACATAGAATTATTAAGAACTATAAGGCAGAGTCTGATGGAATTTCTATAGAGTCTATTATTGAAAATTTATTTTAAAATCATTTTATCTGAATTAAACACTATTTACTCAATTTTTCACTGATAATAGTGCATTTGATACATGGTATATTTAATATTAATTAAATTTTAACCCAAGGAGTGTCTTATTCACTTTTTATTTCAATATAATTTTATTTAATTCGTACTTTTACGAACGATTACAAAGAAATTAAATTATTCATATTATGGCTTTCGATATAAATGTTATTAAAGAAGTGTACCGTCAAATGCCGGGACGAATTGAAAAAGCTCGTCAATTAGTTGGACGACCACTTACTTTATCAGAAAAAATATTATACAGTCACCTTTGGGATGACAATTCTTCAAAAGCGTTTGAGCGTGGGAAAGACTATGTGGATTTTGCTCCCGATAGAATTGCCTTACAAGATGCAACGGCCCAAATGGCTTTGTTACAATTTATGCAAGCAGGTAAAAGTAAAGTAGCAGTACCTACTACCACACACTGTGATCATTTAATTCAAGCAAAAAATGGTGCTGGAACCGATTTACAAAGTGCTTTAAACACAAGTAATGAGGTTTTTAACTTTTTAGAATCAGTATCAAATAAATACGGATTAGGATTTTGGAAACCTGGTGCAGGTATTATTCACCAAGTAGTCTTAGAGAATTATGCATTTCCTGGTGGAATGATGATTGGAACTGATTCACATACCGTAAATGCTGGTGGCTTAGGAATGATTGCTATTGGAGTTGGTGGTGCAGATGCTGTTGATGTTATGGCTGGAATGGCTTGGGAATTAAAATTCCCTAAATTAATAGGTGTAAAATTAACTGGTAAACTTTCCGGTTGGACCGCACCCAAAGATGTCATTTTAAAAGTAGCAGGAATTGTTTCAGCCAAGGGGGGAACTGGAGCTATTGTTGAGTATTTTGGTGAAGGTGCTATCGGAATGTCTTGTACAGGAAAAGGAACCATTTGTAATATGGGAGCAGAAATAGGAGCAACTACTTCTACTTTTGGGTATGACGAATCAATGGAACGTTATTTACGTGCTACTGAAAGAGCAGATGTTGCTGATGCTGCAAATACTGTAAAAGAACATTTAACTGGAGATGCTGAAGTATATGCAAATCCAGAAAACTATTTTGACCAAGTGATTGAAATTAATTTATCTGATTTAAGTCCTTTATTAAATGGTCCTTTTACTCCAGATCTATCTACCAAAGTAGGTTCAGACATGAATACTATTGCAAACGAAAACCAATGGCCTTTAAAAGTTGAATGGGGATTGATAGGGTCTTGTACAAACTCTTCATACGAAGATTTGTCAAGGGCTGCTTCTATAGCACAACAAGCCTTAGACAAAGGGTTAGGGATCAAAGCTGAATTTGGAATCAATCCTGGTTCTGAAAAAGTAAGATATACAGCCGATAGAGACGGAATATTAAGCGTTTTTGAACAATTGGATGCAAAGATTTTTACAAATGCTTGTGGTCCTTGTATTGGGCAATGGGCACGATATGAAGATCCTAAAAATGCACCAAAAAACTCAATCATTCATTCTTTCAATAGAAATTTCGCAAAACGTGCAGATGGAAATCCAAACACACATGCATTTGTTGCTTCACCAGAAATGGTTGCTGCAATTACTATTGCAGGTCGTTTAGATTTTAATCCAATGACAGATAGTCTAGTTAATAATGAAGGAGAAAAGGTGATGTTAGACGAGCCAACTGGATGGGAATTACCTCCAAAAGGTTTTGAAGTAAAAGACGACGGATATCTAGCTCCCGAAGAAGATGGAAGTGGAGTCGTGATCAATGTAAGTCCAGAATCTGAAAGATTACAATTATTAGTGCCTTTTGAGCCTTTAGGAAATGATTTGTCGGGAGTAAAATTGTTAATCAAAGCCCACGGAAAATGTACTACCGACCATATTTCTATGGCTGGTCCATGGCTGCGCTATAGAGGTCATTTAGACAATATTTCTAACAACTGTTTGATTGGTGCTGTAAATGCATACAATATGAAGACTAATTTTGTTAAAAATCATTTAAATGGTGAGTATGATGCAGTACCTTTAACGGCAAGAGCATATAAAGCAGCGAATATAAAAACAATTGTTGTTGGTGATCATAATTATGGTGAAGGTTCTTCAAGAGAACATGCTGCGATGGAGCCAAGACACTTAGGAGTTGCTGCGGTGATTGTAAAATCATTTGCTCGTATTCATGAAACAAACCTAAAAAAGCAAGGGATGTTAGGCTTGACCTTTGCAACTGAATCAGATTACGATTTAATTCAAGAAGATGATACTTTTAATTTTGTAGATTTAAACGAATTTTCAGCCGAAAAACCTTTAACTATTGAAGCAATTCATGCCGATGGGTCTAAAGATTTAATAATTGCAAACCATACGTATAACGGCTCACAAATTGAGTGGTATAATGAAGGGTCTGCACTAAATCTTATTAAAAAGCAAAATGCCTAGTTAAAAACATAATTAAAAAAAACGCCTGATATATCTGGCGTTTTTTTTTGCAGTATAACTAACCTTTAAAGTGTTTTGAAAAATGCTTTAATAAAGGCCAAAGAAAATAAAGACTTCATGATTTTTAGTTCTTCTATAAGTGTAGATTCCTCATCTAAAAATTTGAACATAGCTTCTACAGAGTTTTTAGCATAAAACTGCTCAAAGATCCATTCTCCTTTGTCATTTTCGTCATGTAAAACTTTTAAGAATATCTTATCATAAAACTTATATTTTTGTTTAAATAAGTTTTTTGAAGGACAATTGTTGCCTTTTAAATTAGTGATTATTGTAGCTACTTTTTTTTCTGAATGTTTAAATGAATATCCTGTGGATCCTTTCACCCACCCACCAGCTGTGCCAATCTTTGTTATGTGTTTTGTAGAATACTTTTCAAAAGGAAAATTTGTCATAGGTATGCTTCCACTTTCGGTTTCAACAATCGTGTAGTTATCTATTTTTAATAGGCTAGAAATGTATTGTTTTATATAGCTGTCGTATGTGGCCTCATCTACAAGTGTTGGTGTAAAGTAAGTGAACTCTACAAGTGCCCTGGTGCTGCTTAGTGGTAAAACATAAGTAAAAGTGGTTTGGTCCCCATCTTTTAACCTGTAGTCCATCATTGTGAATTGATCTGTATTAAAAACTGGTAGATCTGTTTCTATAATCCAGCCTTTGAAATGCTGAATAATTTTAGTGTAGTTATTAAATTTCGAAAAATAATCTTCTGTAACTCTACTATCAAAAATGTGCCTAGCAACGTAGGAATTTTTCGTCGTTAGAACTTTTGGATGTATACTATTTTCAACAGAAAGTACGTCTTCAATAATAAAACTAAAATTCAATTTTTCTTCAAGAATCTCTTTGGCTTTAGTATAAAAATCTAAAGCATGTATAGTTTTGTAGGTGTAAGGGGTTAGCTTTAAGGAAAGTTCCTTTTTGCGAGTAAAAACCAAAGCTTCATTCCAAGACTTTGACACTATTGAATCCCATTTACCAGTCCCTTTTTCCCAGAAACTCCAGGTTTTATCGTTTTGGGTTTTTAAAGATCTGTCAATTAGAGCAATTTGCTTATTATTGAAATAAGGATCTTGTGAAATTGCTAAGGCCAATTGAAAACCAGCAAGCCCATTACCAATTATAATATAATCATACTGCTTGCTTTGCGTCATTGTTTAAAGTCTTAACGCTTAAAATATTTAAAAGGGACAAACAACATTCCGTAACATTCTCCATCACCCTTCCCTAAGTGTTTGTGGTGGATTTTGTGGGCACGTCTGAGTCCTTTTGCATACCAATTATTTGCTTTCCGAAAATATTTAAAACGTTGGTGAATAAATATATCATGAACTAAAAAGTAGGTAGCACCATAGGCCATAATTCCTAATCCTATTGGAAGACCAGCCCAAAATCCTTCATAGCTCCAGAAGTAAAAACAAGTCATACTTACGACCGCATAAAAAATAAAAAAAGCATCATTGCGCTCAAACCAGTTTTTGTGATCTTTGTGGTGGTGGTCTTTATGGAGGCTCCAAAGAAAGCCATGCATAATGTATTTATGAGTAAACCATGCCATGAATTCCATAGCTGAAAAAGTACCAAGAAACACGAGTATCCAATAAAATATATTCATAGTAAGCGTCATAATAAATTGAGTTGGTATTTAACATAACTACGAGTCAGTAGTTCTATCTTTTTATAATTAGGCACTCTAATTCTAGTGCTTTTAATTTCTAATGCTGGAGTAGTTTTTAGTTTTTTAAGTAGCTGATTGTAATAGCGATACGCCATAAAAACGCCAAATTTCGCTTCTAAAGGGAGCTGCTTAATTCCACTCAAGCCTTCTGTAAAATCTTTTTCAATATCGTCAATAATGGCTTTCTTCGAGGCTTCATCCAAGTTGTCTAAGTCAGTATTTGGAAAATAGGTGCGGTTTAGTTCATCGTGATCTGCCTTTAAGTCTCTCAAGAAATTTACCTTTTGAAATGCGGACCCTAATGCCATAGCTGTTTGTTTTAAGGCGTCATATTTACTGGTGTCTCCTTTTACAAAAACCTTTAAACACATAAGTCCAACTACATCTGCAGACCCATAGATGTAATTTTTATATTCTTCTTCAGTTGTGTATACTGTTTTGTGTAAATCTTGACGCATTGAATTCATGAAAGCATCTACCATTTCCTTATCTATTCCATGGGTGTAATAGGTTTGCTGAAATGAGTTAAGAATTGGGTTTAGGCTAATCTTGTTTGTTAATGCGGCATCCAAGTCAGATTCAAACTGGGCAAATAGCGTTTCTTTGTTATAGTCGTGAAAAGAATCTACAATTTCGTCTGCAAGACGTACAAAGCCATAAATATTATAGATGTCCTGCCTTATTGTATTAGACAACATTTTAGTTGCCATAGAAAAAGAAGTGCTATATGTTTTTGTAACAATTTTGCTACAATCTTCAGAAACAGAATCAAAAATTGATTTCATAATTTAAATTTTAAAATTCATAACTAATTGGCTCGATATCATTTGAGCCTTTTCATTATAAGTTCAGAAGTAAGTTTTCCAGAGATTAGAGAAGGGGGCACTCCTGGTCCAGGGACAGTTAACTGTCCTGTAAAATATAAATGATCAACTTTAGTGCTTTTCAACTTAGGCCTTAAGAAAGCAGTTTGCAATAAGGTCATAGCCATTCCATAGGCATTTCCTTTGTATGAATTGTATTCAGACTTAAAATCGTTAACACAAAATGATTCCTTAAATATAATATTATTTTGAATTGATTGCTTTGTTTTTTCTTCAAATCTTTTAATGATTTTCTCCAAGTAATGATCTCTTAGTTCGGGAGTATCTTCAATATTTGGAGCAATTGGCATTAAGATAAATAATGCATCACATCCCTTAGGTGCCATTGAAGGATCTGTTTTTGATGGGACGTTAGCATAAAATAATGGATGACTAGGCCATTTAGGCTCGTCATAAATCTCTTCGGCATGTTTTTCAAAATCAGCGTCAAAAAACAAGTTATGGTGTTCTGCGTTTTTGAGTTTTTTATCGATTCCTATATAAAACAATAAAGACGAGGGGGCAAATACTTTTTTGTCCCAATAAGCTTCAGAGTGTTGACGGTACTCAATATCTAATAGTGTTTCAGAGTGGTGGTAATCGGCTCCACTCAGTACAATGTCAGATTTTTTAAATACATTATTTGTTACTAAACCAGTTACTACATTGTTTTTTACAACAATTTTTTCTACAACTTGGTTTGTGTGTATGGAAACACCTAGTTCTATGGCTAAGGTTTCCATTCCTTTGATAACTTCATACATACCGCCTTTGGGGTGCCATGTTCCAAGACCAAAATCCGCAAAATTCATAAAGCTAAAAAAGGAGGGTGTTTTACTAGGTTTGGCACCAAGAAATAACGAAGGGAACTCCAATGTTGAAATTAACTTTGGGTTGCTGAAGTTTTTTCTTACTTCGTGGCTAATCGTCTTAAAAAACTGATCTAATCTGATAACAGTATCCTTTGAAACTAGTTCTAATGGAGATATTCCTGGCGCGTTGTATAATATTTTGTTTACGGCAATTCCATAATTATCTTGAGCTTTTTTTATAAATTTATCAAGTTTAATTCCACTTCCTTTTTCAATACGCTCAAATTCAGCACATATCTTTGTCATTGAATCGCCAATAGTAATAATTTCGTCCTCGAAAAAAATTTTATAGGCAGGGTCTAATTTTTCAATTTGGTAGTAATCGGATGTTTTTTTTCCAAAGTCTGAAAAAAACCGATCAAAAACATCTGGCATCCAATACCATGATGGGCCAATATCAAAAGTAAAGCCTTCTTTTTTTAATTGTCTTGCACGTCCACCTACAGAACTGTTTTTTTCGTATATAGATACCTTATGGCCGGCTTGTGCAAGATAACATGCAGCAGACAAGGAAGAAAATCCAGAACCAATAATTTGTATAGTCTTTTTCATTTAGACTATAAAAATAGGTAAAACCCAATACAGTTAGGTATGTCTAGACTTTTTTTACAAATCTTTAACTAAATTATCTAAAGATTTGTACACAGTCATTTTTTCAGGTAGATTTTCAACGTTTAAATCTTTAATACGCTTCCCTGTTATTAGCATCGTGTTTGAAGTACCTTTAAGAGAAGTCTCATAGATATCATCTAAATAAGTAGAGATGTTTTTCATACTAGGCATTTCTGTTAAATATGATATGTAGGTAATGTCTTTATATAAATTGTTAAGTTGTTTTAGGTTTTCTGTTGGAATGTTTTCGCCAAGGTAGATGGTGTGATATCCTTTACTAAGGAGTTCATAGTTAATATATAATAAACCAAGATCATTCACTTCATTTACAGGTAAAAACAATACAAATGTTTTAGTTCTTGGCCGCGGATCAATACTTTGCAGACGTTCTATATGAATTAATATTTTTTGTCGAATATGAGACGTTATAAACCGTTCATGTGCAGAGCTGATAGTTTGTGTTTGCCATAACATCCCTATGTTAATTATAAAGGGATGTAGGATCTCATTAAAAATTTGGCGAAAACTCTTTTCTTCAAGCAGCTGGTTATATGTTTTGTAAAACAGCTGATGATTAAAGTTAAGCATTGAAAGTTTAAAAGCATTGAAAGAATGGTGTTCAATGTTTTCTGAAATAGACAATTCTCTTACTTTTGTAGTAATTTCATTTTCATCTAATGCGGCAATCTTTGATATTTTAAAACCATTAGTATTAAGAAAATTAATATTAAGAAGCTTTTGCATGTTTCTTAAATTATAACTTCTAATGTTAGTTTTTGACCGTTCTGGTTCTAAGAGATCGTAGCGTTTTTCCCACATTCTGATTGTATGGGCTTTAATTCCGGTTAAGTTCTCCAGGTCTTTAATGCTAAAGACAGATTTAATTGTTTTCATTTTAATAAAATTTGGGGATTGTAAATTACCCAAAATTTAAATAAAAACAAAGTAGAATTAATAAATTTGTTAAAGTGCGCACGAGAAGACTCGAACTTCCACGGGAATAATTCCCACTAGCCCCTCAAGCTAGCGCGTCTACCAATTCCGCCACGTGCGCGTTATGAATGTTAAAGGTAAAAAAAAAAGTTAAGAACAAACTTAACTTTTTTAGTGACCTGGCTGGGGCTCGAACCCAGGACCCTCTCCTTAAAAGGGAGATGCTCTACCAACTGAGCTACCAGGTCATTTCTTTCCCTCAATGCGGCTGCAAATATAAAGGGTTTAATTAATAATACAATGCTTTTTTAAATTATTTTTTGTTTTTTTGTTGTCGATAAATATAGGAGGCTTATAATCAAATTTTTATAGTTTTATGATTGTTGTTTTATTAGGGTATATGGGTTCTGGAAAGTCTACTATTGGACGGTTATTGGCATCTCAGCGAGATTTGAAATTTCAAGATTTAGATGATTATATTCAACACAGTCAAAAGAGTTCAGTTTCCAATATATTTAAAACAAAGGGCGAGATTTATTTTCGTAGGATTGAAGCTAATGCAGTGAAATATTTGTGTTCTAATCAAACGAACTTGGTTCTTGCTTTGGGGGGGGGGACTCCATGTTATTCAGATACAATGTCTTACCTAGTAAATCACCCAAATGTCGTTACGGTAATGTTAAAAACATCGATATTAAATTTAACTAAGCGTTTGATTAACGAAAAATCGGAGCGACCTTTGATATCAAACTTAAAAAACGATGAGATCCCCGAATTTATAGCAAAACATTTATTTGAACGATCAGCGTATTATAACCAAGCTAAAATTAGTGTTTTTACAGATAACATGAGTCCACAAGAGGTAGTTGATAGTATTAGTTCTGAATTAGTCTAAAATAACTTTTGAACCTTTTTTATCAAAAACAACAGAGACATGTTCTTTTAATGAAGTTGATAATGAAATTCCTTTAAAATCTGCTTTTACAGGATATTTCTTGTGGTTACGGTTTACAAGTACGGCTGTTTTAAATTGTTTCAAAGGAACATTTAAAAAATGCTTTACTCCGTATATTAATGTTGTTCCAGAATTTAATACATCATCTACAAGTACTAAAGACTTTCCGCGGTACTCATCAGGTAAAAGAGAGGTTGTGATTGGATTGGTGGGGTTTTTCTTATCTATTATAACCTTACAGATTATAGGCTTAATATTGCAAATATCAATTAAAGCTTTTTTTAATTTCTCAGCAAACAAATAGCCATTTGAGTCAATTCCAGCAATAATAACTTCTTGCTCTTCAACATTGGATTCATAAATTTGATAAGCAATCCGTTTTACTTTGTGATTAATTTGTTCGTGATTTAAAATAGAATTTTCTACTAACGCCATAACTATATTTTTTTCAAAGATAAAAAACGGTCTTTAATTAAATGATTTATTTTATTTTTTCATCTCCTTCTAAATAGTCGTCAATTTCTCTACGGTCTTTTTTTGTTGGTCTTCCCTCTCCTTTTTCACGATAATAGTCCTTAGAATATTTTAACAATTCTTGAGCTTCAAATTCTGATTTTGGAGTGGTGTCTGTTCGGTAAATGTCAACTAACTTAGCTCCAACCCGACTTTTAGGAATGTCTAGAACTGTCAATTGGTAATTAATTTGATTAATACGCACTCCAATTTTGTCCATTGGATAGATGTCTCTTCCGGGTTTTACAACAGCACCATTTGCCCTGACGTGTCCTTTTTTACAAGCAGTTGTAGCGATATTTCGTGTCTTGTAATAACGGACACACCATAAATATTTATCTATTCGCATAAAATGTTTAAAACAACGTTAATCTTCCATACAAAAATAGTATATTATTGTATCTTGCATCACTTAATATACAATTATGAATTATAAATATAACATACTTTTCATTTTCTCATTTATTTTAATGGTTGCTTCTTGTGAAAAAGATGATGATACTACATCAATACAAGTTCCTGAGAACGACAGGACTGAGCAACAAGCTATTGATAATGATTCTCTGATAGTGTATTTAAACACGCATTATTACAATTCATCTCTGGTTAATTCACTTGAAAATCCCACTATGGAAGATTTAATAATTAGCGAATTATTGGATGGAGAAACCTTGCCTACAAACACATCTCTTTTGATAAACGATGTACAGACAATGATAACTACTTATTTAGAAGTTGAATATGTATATTATATTTTAAAAATCAAACAAGGTGATGGTGAATACTCACCAAACTTTACAGATGCAATTAGAGTAAGTTATAACGGTTTTCTATCTGATGGGACTGTATTTGCTCAGTCTGCGTTTCAACAGCCTATTGAATTAACATCGACAATCCAAGGTTGGAACCGAGTTTTTCCACAATTCAACGTTTCAAACTCTTTTACATCTAATGTTGATGGGACTGTTAGTTTTGAAGGTTCTGGAATGGGTGCCATGTTTTTACCGTCTGGTTTAAGCTATTTCTCAACATATAAATCAGGAATTCCTACTTACTCAAATTTAATGTACAAATTTGAATTGCTGCAAGCAGAATCAAGAGACCATGATTTAGATAATATACCGTCTCACATGGAGATTTCTCAATCAAACGATTCTGATTTGTTAATCGATACTGATGAGGACTTATTTTTAAACTTCCTAGATTCTGATGATGACGGGGATGGTACTGCTACAGCCAGCGAAATCAAAATTGATACTTATTCTGATATGACTTTAGAAGGACTTCAAACTATCCTTGATGCTGTTGAACTGATGTCAAATCAGTTTATTTCACCTATTTCTACTTTACCAGACGGAACTTTCACGGCTAACATTATAACACTAGTAGATGACAATGGCAATGGAATTCCTAATTATTTGGATGTTACAGAATCAGATACTATTGAATAGTTGCAATACGAATATAAGAACATAAAAAAAGAGTCGCATTAGCGACTCTTTTTTTATGTTCTTACTGACCAGTTTGTATTTTACTTTCTAGCGATTACTTTTAGAGCTTTGTCAATAATAGCAGTGCTGTTTAAGCCATACTTGTCCATTAGTTGTGCGGGTGTTCCAGATTCTCCAAAAGTATCATTTGTGGCAACAAACTCCTGAGGTGTTGGGTTGTTAAGCGCTAATACCCTAGCAACACTTTCTCCTAAACCACCCAAGAAATTGTGCTCTTCTGCCGTTACAATACACCCGGTTTTGGCAACAGAGTCTAAAATAGCTTTATCATCTAAAGGTTTAATAGTATGAATATTGATCACTTCAGCAGAAATTCCTTTTTCGTGTAACACTTTAGCGGCTTCAAGTGCCTCCCAAACAAGATGTCCTGTTGCAACAATAGTAACATCTGAACCTTCCTGAAGTTGAATTGCCTTCCCAATTTCAAACACTTGGTCTTCCGGCATAAAAACAGGGACGGTTGGCCTTCCAAATCTTAAATAAACAGGACCGTCATAGTCTGCTATAGCAATCGTTGCTGCCTTTGTTTGGTTGTAGTCGCAGGTGTTAATTACAACCATACCTGGTAGCATTTTCATAAGGCCAATATCTTCTAAGATTTGATGTGTTGCTCCATCTTCTCCTAAAGTTAAACCCGCATGAGATGCACAGATTTTCACGTTCTTATTTGAATATGCAATGGATTGTCTAATTTGATCATAAACACGTCCTGTCGAAAAATTTGCAAAAGTTCCTGTAAAAGGAATTTTACCACCAATTGTTAATCCGGCTGCAATTCCCATCATATTCGCTTCCGCAATTCCAATTTGAAAGAAACGTTCAGGGTTTTCATCAATAAATTGATTCATTTTTAAGGACCCTATAAGATCGGCACATAGTGCTACTACGTTAGGGTTGGTTCTTCCAAGTTCTGCAAGACCTGCTCCAAAACCACTTCTTGTATCTTTTTTTTCTGTGTATGTGTAAGTTTTCATTATTTGTTGGTTTTGAATTTAATAATCTCCTAAAGTTTCTGGATTTTGATTTAAAGCACTCTCTAACTGAGCATCGTTAGGTGCTTTTCCATGCCATGCATGTGTGTGCATCATAAAATCAACTCCGTTACCCATCATTGTTTTTAACAACACACAAACTGGTTTGCCTTTTCCTGCAGCTGCCTTAGCCGATGCCATACCTTCAATAATAGAATCAATATCGTTTCCATTTTCAACCTCAATCACTGTCCAATCAAAAGCTTCAAACTTACCTTTTATACTTCCCATTGGAAGTACGTCGTCCGTTGCTCCGTCAATTTGTTTTCCGTTTAAATCAATAGTCGCTATTAAATTATCTATGTTTTTTGCGGAAGCGTACATTATTGCTTCCCAATTTTGTCCTTCTTGTAATTCCCCGTCTCCGTGAAGCGTGTAAATTAGACTGTTGTCATTATTTAATTTTTTAGCTTCTGCTGCACCCAATGCTACTGATAATCCCTGGCCTAACGACCCTGAAGCAATTCGAATTCCTGGAAGACCTTCATGTGTGGTTGGGTGTCCTTGTAAACGAGAATCTAAAAGTCTGAAAGTATTGAGTTCTTCAACAGGAAAGTATCCTGAATGCGCAAGTACACTGTAAAATACAGGAGAAATATGGCCATTGGATAGGAAAAATAAATCCTCATCAAATCCATTCATGTCAAATCCTTCTTTGCGATTCATGATATTTGTGTAAAGCACTACTAAGAATTCGGCACATCCTAAAGACCCACCTGGGTGTCCTGAGTTTACTTTGTGAACCATGCGCAAAATATCTCTACGAACTTGGGTTGTTAAATCATGTAATTTTTTGTTTGACATTGACTAAATATTAAAAGTTAAAAAAAATCATTCTCAAAGATAATTTTAATTTTAGATAGACAAAACTATTAAACTTGATAATTTTACAATTTAACTAACAATTTATAAAAAGACGCTATGGGAAGTAAAATGTGCAATTTCTTTTCTATTTTTACATCCAATTTGGAACTATTTTTATGTTAAGATTTATTAGATTACATGAGTATAAGGTGATGTTATACAGGGTTTTACTCGTGTATTTGATGTATGCCTTTTCCCGTTTTTTGTTCTTTATATATAATTATTCATTGTTAGAAATTGATTCCCTTTCTGAATACCTCAGATTGAGTTATCATGGACTTGCATTTGATACGACTTCCATATTTTACTTAAACAGTTTATTTGTAGTCCTATCAATGTTTCCTCTTTGGATAAATACCCATAAAGTATATCAGAATGTTCTTTTTGCCGTTTATTTTCTAACTAATTTAATTGGAATCGCCTTTAATTTTGTGGATCTAATTTATTATAAATTTAATTATAATAGAACCTCGGTCTCTGAATGGGCTGTCATAGAAAATGAGAGTAACTTAGTTCATATGTTTTTTCGTTTTTCTGTAACTTATTGGCATGTTTTCTTACTGTTTTTTATGATGTCTGCCTTGTGGGTTTTATTATATAAAAAAATTAAAATAAATACTGAGCCATATTCAAAAGGAGTGATTTCATATGTATTAACCTCGGTTGTTGCATTTCTTTTTACTGCTACTTTGATGGTTGGAGGTATCAGAGGAGATTTTAAAAAGAGTACCCGTCCCATTAATTTGGTAGATGCTAACCGATATGTTTCTAAAATCCAGCATGCAGATTTTGTGTTAAATACGCCTTTTGCAATTTTAAGAACCTTTAATAAGAAGACCTTCAAAAAAGTGCCATTTACTGTTTCAGAATCAGTTATTGATAGTTTAGTTCAGCCCATTAAGCATTATAGCAGTAAACAGGAAGTCAAGCCTAATATTATAGTTTTTATCACCGAAAGCTATGGCAGAGAGTATATGGGGGCTTTTAATCAAAATTCTAACATTCCGAATTACGTAAGCTATACCCCATTTTTAGACTCATTAGCTTCTAAAAGTTTAGTATTTGATAACGCTTTTGCCAATGGTAGAAAGTCTATTCATGGAATGTCATCTGTATTAGCAGGAATTCCGTCCTTTAAAGATGCGTTTACATCGTCTCCATATGCCAATCAAAAAATTGAGTCTGTGGTTTCTGTATTAAATTTGGAAGGGTATGACACCTCTTTTTTCCATGGTGCTCCCAATGGATCTATGGGTTTCTTAGGGTTTTCAAATATTCTTGGTTTTGATCATTATTATGGAAAAACAGAATTTGGGAATGATGCACTATTTGATGGGTTTTGGGGAATTTGGGATCTTCCCTTTTTTCAGTTTACGAAAGAAACGATAGATACTAAAAAAACACCATTTTTCTCTACTATTTTTACTGTGACATCACATGAACCTTATATTATACCTGATGAATTTGAAGGGCAATTTCCAAAAGGTAATCAGCCAATACATCAATGTGTTGGCTACACAGATTTTGCTTTTAAGCAATTTTTTGAATCTGCCAAAAATGAACCCTGGTTTGATAATACGATCTTTATTATCACTGCAGATCATACCAATCAAGTAGATTATAAAGAGTACTACAAGCCTATTAATAGATACGCCATTCCCATTATGATTTATAGTTCTGATCAAAAATATACAGGATTAAATAGTGAATTGTCCCAGCAAATTGATATTTATCCAACTATATTGAATATGGTAGGGTATGATAAACCCTTTAGAAGTTGGGGTCGAAGCTTGATAGACGATAGTTTAACTTCAACACCCCCTTTTGTAATGAATTATAATGGGCAAAACTATCAATTTAGTAAGGGGAATATAATTTGTATATTTGACGGAGTAAAAGCTATTGGTTTTTACGATATTAATGACCTTGGTTTAGAAATTAATTTAATTTCAAAACGAACAAAAGAAATGGACGATGTTGAATTGTCTTGTAAAGCATTTTTAAAAGATTATTTCGATAGAATAATTGATAAAAAGCTATAAACAAAATTAATTACCAATGACAAAGAAAATAACAATCTTACTTTTTAGCATCGTGATTTTAGGGGTTTCTAAATATGTTTATGATGTACATTTCAATTATAATTTCAAGGAAATATCAAAAAACAAAGTTTATAAATCGGGTGTTATTCCACCTGAAAAAATCGCTACCTATATTGAAGATCATCAATTAAAAAGCATTATTGATTTACGTTTCCCTCGCTCTAAAGATAAGATCAATAATCCAGAGATTCCAGATGAATTAACTGCTGAAAAGCGAGCTGTCGAGCAGTTAGAAGGAGTTAACTATTTTAATCTAGGAACCGATCAAGTTCCTACTCAAGAAACGGTCGATGAGTTCTTAGAAATTATGGATGACCCTTTCAATTATCCTGTGTTAATACACTGTTACCATGGTGTTGGACGTGCACAAATGTTTTCTGCACTTTACAGAATTGAATATGAAGGGTGGACAAATCAAGAAGCTAGAGAACAGACAAGATTGCTGTTAAAAGGCAGTTCATTTGATGAAGGGGCTTCTAAAGGTGATTATTTAATTAACTATAAGTCGCGAGCACAAAATTAACATCTTTCATAAGTTTTATGCTTGGGGGATTAAAGTTACATTTACCCACTATAATATTATCCATTAACCTTGTAATTTAAGAGTTTGAAATTCGATTTACTAAAAAAAGATAGTGATACTAGAGCAAGAGCTGCCACGTTAACTACGGATCACGGTGTCATTGAGACCCCCATTTTTATGCCAGTAGGAACAGTAGGTACTGTAAAAGGCGTCCACCAACGAGAGCTCAAAAATGATATCAATCCAGATGTTATTTTAGCCAACACGTACCATTTATTTCTTCGCCCCCAAATAGATATACTAGAAAAAGCAGGAGGGCTTCATAAATTCATGAACTGGGACAGAAATATCTTAACAGACTCTGGAGGTTATCAAGTATATTCTCTGTCAGCTAATCGTAAAATTAAAGAAGAAGGCGTTAAGTTTAAGAGTCATATTGATGGTAGTATGCACACCTTTACACCTGAAAATGTTATGGAAATCCAACGTAGTATTGGAGCCGATATTATCATGGCATTTGACGAGTGTACACCCTATCCTTGCGACTATAATTATGCTAAAAGATCAATGCATATGACTCATCGTTGGTTAGATCGTTGTATAAATCACCTTGAAAAAACCCCTCTAAAATATGATCATAATCAAGCGTTCTTTCCTATAGTTCAGGGAAGTACTTATAAAGATTTACGTCGTCAATCTGCTGAATATATTGCCAACGCTGGGGCTGTTGGAAATGCCATTGGGGGACTGTCAGTAGGGGAGCCTGCCGAAGAGATGTATGCAATGACTGATGTTGTTTGTGAAATACTTCCTGAAGATAAACCAAGATACTTGATGGGGGTTGGAACTCCAATAAATATTTTAGAAAATATAGCTCTTGGTATTGATATGTTTGATTGCGTGATGCCTACTCGTAATGCTAGGAATGGAATGCTATTCACTGCCTATGGGTCAATAAATATCAAAAATAAGAAGTGGAAAGAAGATTTTTCTCCAATTGATGAAATGGGTATAACTTTTGTTGACACAGAATATTCAAAAGCATATTTAAAACATTTGTTTAGTGTTAATGAGTTATTGGGTAAACAAATAGCTACAATTCATAATCTAGGCTTTTATTTATGGTTAACACGTCAAGCAAGAAAACACATATTAGCAGGAGATTTTGGGACTTGGAAAACAATGATGGTCAAACAAATGGATAATCGTTTATAAACAATGAAAATTTTAGATTGGTACATATTAAAACGGTATTTGTTCACATTTTTCATGATGTTACTTTTGTTTATTCCTATTGGAATAACAGTGAATCTTGCTGAAAAAATTGATCGAATATTAGAAAATGAAGTTCCATTTAAAGAAGTAGCATCTTTTTATTTTGATTTTACTATTTATTTTGCAAATCTATTGTTTCCACTTTTTCTATTTCTTTCTGTAATTTGGTTTACCTCCAAGCTAGCAAATAACACTGAAGTTGTAGCTTTCTTAAGCTCAGGGGTTTCTTTTTCGCGCTTTTTAAGACCCTATTTTATTGGGGCTTCATTTGTAGCTTTTTTAGCATTAATGTTAGGCATGTATTGGGCTCCTATTGCAAGTAAAGGATTTAATGAGTTTAACTATAAGTATTTAAATAGCTCTAAGGTGGCCGAGACACAACATATTTATAGGCAAATCAATGATAACGAATACATTTACGTGAGTAATTTTGATCCAAAAACAAAGCGTGGAAATAATTTCACACTTGAACATTTTGAAGGCAATAAGTTAGCATATAAAATTCATGCATCTGCTATAAAATATGTAGAAGAGGATAGCACTTATAATTTAACTAATTACAATTTAAGAGTTTTAGGGGATGACAATGATCAACTAGAATATATGCGTCGTAAAGACACACTTTTCAGCTTTGATCTAGAAGATTTAACCCCACCCAAATATGTCGCAGAAACTTTGACATATGGTGAGCTGACACGTTTTATTTCTAGAGAGGAAGTGAGAGGCTCTTCAAATATCAACCGCTATAAGGTAGTTCAGTATAAAAAATGGAGTTTGCCCGTTTCAGTATTTATCCTTACTATCATTGCTGTCGCAGTTTCATCCATTAAAAGACGTGGAGGAATGGGCGTTAATCTAGCTTTTGGAATTGTGATAGCAATGGTCTATGTCTTTTTTGATAAAGTTTTTGGGGTCATGGCTGAACAATCTGATTTTTCTCCATTACTTGCTGTTTGGTTTCCAAACCTTGTCTTTGGAGCACTAGCAATTTATCTTTTGTACAATGCAAAGCGTTAAAATTCAAAACTATATCCACTTACATTTTCTTGTGATTATAGCTGGATTTACGGCTATACTAGGAGAGCTTATAACGTTAGACGCAATTCATCTTGTTTGGTATAGAATGAGTATTGGAGCGGTTTTAATGTTAGTGTATATTTTGGCTAAGAAAACCCCTTTAAGGATCCCATTAAAAGTTCTCTTTAGTCTTTCAGTTGCAGGGGTGATTATAGCGTTACACTGGATAACTTTTTTTGCAGCTATTAATGTTTCAAATATATCAATCACTTTAGCAATGTTTTCAACAGGTGCATTCTTTGCCTCTTTTATAGAGCCGTTATTTTTTAAACGGAAAATCATTGGTTATGAAATTTTATTTGGTCTCATAGTTATTGTTGGAATTGTTTTGATTACTCAAACAGAGTTAAAATATATATTAGGTATTGTTTTGGGCATATCCTCGGCATTATTTTCAACATTGTTTGCAGTTCTTAATGGTAAATTTGTTCAACACTATCCCCCATCTATTATTTCATTTTATGAATTTATTTCTGGAATATTATTTATATCCATTTTTTTGGCGTTCAGAGAGGATGGTTTTAACCATGCGTTTTTTCAGATCTCTTCATCTGACTGGGTATATCTATTAATTTTAGCTTCAGTTTGCACAGCCTATGCTTTTATAGTCTCGGTTCATGTAATGAAGTACATAACCCCTTATACAGTTGTATTGACGTACAACTTGGAGCCTATTTATGGAATTATTTTGGCCTTGGTGTTTTTTCCGGAATCTGAGACCATGCGCCCAATGTTTTACATTGGTGCTGGCATAATTATTTTTACCGTTTTATTGAACGCCATTTTTAAAAACATCAAAAAAACTCAAATCTAAGCTCTGAGATCTATTAAAGTTTTATATTTGTAATCTAACTAAAACTAATCTTGAACTTCTATGGAATATCTAGAATTTGAGTTACCTATTAAGGAACTAGAAGATCAACTACAAAAATGTCAAATTATTGGCGAAGAAAGTGATGTCGATGTTTCTGAAACATCCTTGCAAATCCTTCAAAAATTAGAGGCAGCCAAAAAAGAAATTTATAAAAATTTAACCCCTTGGCAACGCGTACAACTATCAAGACACCCTAACCGTCCCTATACTTTAGATTATATCAATTCTATATGTGGTGATTCATTCTTGGAGCTCCACGGAGATCGTAATTTCAAGGATGATAAAGCGATGATTGGTGGCCTAGGAAAAATTGGTGATCAAAGCTTTATGTTTATTGGTCAGCAAAAAGGATATAATACTAAAACACGCCAGTATAGAAACTTTGGAATGGCAAATCCAGAAGGGTATAGGAAAGCCCTTCGACTAATGAAATCAGCAGAAAAGTTTGGAATCCCAGTTGTCTCTCTTATCGATACACCTGGTGCTTACCCTGGCTTAGAGGCAGAAGAACGTGGTCAAGGAGAAGCAATTGCTAGAAATATTCTTGAAATGACTCGTTTAAAAGTACCAATCATTACGATTATTATTGGTGAAGGCGCTTCAGGCGGTGCTTTGGGCATTGGAGTAGGTGATAAAGTCTTAATGCTTGAAAACACTTGGTACTCTGTGATTTCTCCAGAATCTTGTTCTTCAATACTATGGAGAAGCTGGGAATATAAAGAGCAGGCTGCGGATGCTTTAAAACTAACCGCTAAAGACATGAAGCGAATGAAGTTAGTTGACGAGATTATAAAGGAACCTTTAGGAGGTGCTCACAAAGATCGCGACCAAACATTTTTAACTGTTTCAAACACAATCGTTAAGTCTTATAATGAATTTAAAAACTTATCACCAAAAGAATTGGTTGCCCAGCGCATGGATAAGTATTCACAAATGGGTGTATATAACGATTAATTCATAGCGCTCTTCTTATAAAAAATTAAGTCAAGTGTCTCACTTGACTTTTTTAATGCTTATTAACAATATTTTTAACTTATAAACAGTTTAATTGTTGAGTATACGTCAACAACCATTCTCTGTATTACTCATATTTTAAGTACTTTCGTAACATGAAACAGCCAGACCAAGTAAAAGCATACAAAACAGATACAAGCACTTTAATTAGCTTGGAAAAAGGGAAAATCCCTCCACAAGCCACCGATTTAGAGGAAGTTGTGCTTGGGGCTATGATGATTGATAAAAAAGGAGTTGATGAGGTAATTGACATCCTTAGTATTGATGCTTTTTATAAAGATTCTCATCAATATATTTTTGAAGCAATACTGCAGCTATTTGAAAATAGTGAACCTGTTGATTTATTAACGGTTTCCACTCAATTAAGAAAAAATTCTAAACTGGATTTAGTAGGAGGTGATTTTTACTTAATATCATTAACACAAAAAGTATCTTCATCTGCTCACATTGAATTTCATGCACGGATTATTTTACAGAAATTTATTCAGCGTAGCTTAATCAAAATTTCAAACGAAATTATTGAAGATTCTTTTGATGAAACAAAGGATGTTTTTGATTTATTAGACAAAGCTGAAACACGACTATATGAAGTTACACAGGGAAATATTAAAAAATCAACTGAAACTGCACAGGATTTAGTATTTCAAGCAAAGAAAAAGATTGAAGAAATTTCTAATAAAGAAGGGCTTAGCGGGGTGCCTTCAGGGTTCGATAAGCTTGACAAGCTTACCTCTGGGTGGCAAGAAAGTGATTTAATTATCATAGCGGCCCGTCCTGGTATGGGTAAAACGGCTCTAACGCTTTCAATGGCTCGTAATATTGCAGTCACTCAAAATATTCCTGTCGCTTTCTTTTCATTAGAAATGTCATCTGTTCAGTTAATTACACGATTAATTTCTTCAGAAACAGGCTTAAGTTCTGAGAAATTAAGAACAGGTCGTCTTGAAAAACATGAATGGGAACAATTAAATGTTAAAGTAAAATCTCTTGAAAAAGCCCCTTTATATATTGACGATACACCTTCATTATCCATTTTTGACTTAAGAGCCAAAGCACGCCGATTAGCCTCTCAAAATGGCATCAAACTAATTATTGTAGATTATTTACAGCTTATGACTGGGGGTGGTAGTCAGAAAAACGGGAATCGTGAGCAAGAAATTTCTATGATATCACGTAACCTCAAGGCTTTAGCAAAAGAATTAAGTATCCCTGTAATTGCGTTATCTCAGCTCTCTAGGGCTGTTGAAACACGTGGTGGCAGTAAGCGTCCGTTGCTTTCTGACTTGAGAGAGTCTGGTGCGATTGAACAAGATGCAGATATCGTTTCATTTATTTACCGTCCAGAATATTACAAGATTGACGAATGGGATGATGAGCAACACACTCCCTCCGAAGGTCAAGCAGAATTTATAATTGCAAAGCACCGTAACGGTGGACTAGAGAATATACGATTAAAGTTTATCGGTCATTTAGGTAAGTTTGATAATTTGGATGATTTTGATTCTCCATTTGATACCGAGTTTCATTCCAAAATGAATGCCGCTGCTAATGACGATACTTTCAAGCAAGAAGACTTTAGAGTTGATCCAAGTCAAGCTTTTGGAGACGCTGACGACGATACGCCTTACTAATGCCTCTTTTTTTACTTATCTTTAGAAGATGAAAAAATTAATACTGACTCTTTGCTTGTTTTTTTCTTTGAATTCTTTTGCGTCTTATATTCTAATTCCAATGGATGCAGAAGGTCAGAAAAATCATCTCAAAGCCTACGGAATTACTTATTGGGTTCTTAGTAAACAACAAAACGTAAAATGGCTTCTTAATTATAGAGGAGGGTCTTTCTTAGTGCCCTTGATAGACTCTATTGAAAAGGAATGTCTCATCAGAGGTGTTTCATATGAGATTTTAAGTAACGAAAAAGTCGAAGCTATTCTAAGGAATATTGAAAGTCCTAGTCAAAACATGGATGCAGTAGTTCTCGAAAAAGCCCCCAAGATAGCGGTCTATTCTCCAAACGGAAACCAACCTTGGGATGATGCCGTAACTATGGTTTTGACTTATGCTGAAATCCCTTATGAAACCATTTACGATACGGAAGTTTTAGCGGATGCTTTATTACTTTATGATTGGCTCCACCTTCATCACGAAGATTTCACTGGTCAGTATGGGAAGTTTTATAGAGCTTATAGAAATGCAGCTTGGTATATTGAACATCAACAAGCGTCTGAAGCACTAGCTATATCATTGGGGTACAGTAAAGTCTCTGATCAAAAACTAGCCGTAGCTAAAAAAATTAGAGAATATGTATTGGGAGGTGGCTTTATGTTTGCCATGTGCAGTGCTACAGATAGTTTTGATATTGCTTTATCAGCTCAACAAGTTGATATTTGTGAGCCAATGTTTGATGGGGATGGGACAACTCCAAACTATCAAAACCAATTAGACTACTCTAAAACGTTTGCCTTCACAGATTTTATTATCGAACGAGACCCTAAAGTATATGAGTTTTCAAACATAGACATGACCCAAGTTCGTAAAATACCAAAAGAATTAGACTACTTTACACTAATGGAGTATTCAGCCAAATGGGATCCTATTCCTACAATGCTGAATCAAAATCACACTGCACTTATAAAAGGTTTTATGGGTCAAACAACTTCCTATTCAAGAGAACTAGTGAAATCTAATGTTTTAGTGATGGGTGAAAATAAGTCAAATGGAGAAGCTAGGTACATACATGGGATTAAAGGACAGGGATTCTTTACATTTTATGGAGGTCATGATCCTGAGGATTATACACATAGGGTAGGGGATCCAAAAACTGAATTAGATTTACATCCTACTTCGCCAGGGTATCGGCTTATTTTAAATAATGTATTATTTCCTGCTGCACGAAAGAAAAAACAAAAAACATAGTTACGATAAAAGATGTTGTAAATAAAAAAAGCCCACTCAATTGAGTGGGCTTTTTTTTATAAGCGAATATTATACAATAGGCAAATGCCTTAGTTTAGTTTGTCAACTATAGCTTTAAAAGCTGCTGGGTCGTTCATTGCTAAATCAGCCAATACCTTTCGGTTTAGGTCAATGTTATGCGTTTTGAGTTTCCCCATAAATTGTGAATACGATAATCCATGAGCTCTAGATCCAGCGTTGATACGCATGATCCATAATGCACGGAATGTTCTTTTTTTGTTTCTACGGTCTCTGTAAGCGTAAAGCATGGCTTTGTCTACTGCATTTTTTGCAACAGTCCATACATTTTTACGACGTCCAAAATATCCTTTGGCTTGTTTTAATACTTTTTTTCTACGGGCTCTTTTGGCCACTGAGTTTACTGATCTTGGCATTTCTTAAAGTTTTTTGTAGTAGGCGATTCAATTATGTTGAACACTTATATTGGCCTGACTCCATGGTTTATAAAAATTAGTTTAACCTAAGCAATAATTACTTTAAACGTAATTGTTGCTTAATGTTGGCTGCATCATTCGCATGTACTAATGTACTGTGAGTGAGAGCAAGTTTGCGTTTTTTAGACTTCTTCGTTAGAATGTGGCTTTTGAACGCATGCTTTCTTTTGATTTTTCCAGTACCAGTTAACTTAAATCGTTTTTTGGCACTAGACTTGGTTTTCATTTTAGGCATTTTCTACTTTATTTAGTTACTTCGCTTATTTTACTTTTTTTGGTGATATGAACATAATCATACGCTTCCCTTCTAATTTTGGCATTTGCTCTACTTTCCCTAAGTCTTCTAAATCTTGCGCTAAACGCAATAATAAAATTTGACCTTGTTCTTGATAGATAATTGAACGTCCTTTGAAAAACACAAAGGCTTTCAATTTAGCACCTTCTTTTAAAAACTTTTCTGCGTGTTTTCTTTTAAAAGCATAATCATGGTCATCGGTTTGAGGTCCAAAACGAATTTCCTTAACAACCACTTTGGTCGCTTTTGATTTGATAACTTTATCACGCTTCTTTTGTTCATAAAGAAACTTCTTATAATCCATTACCTTACATACAGGGGGAACAGCATTTGGTGAAATCTCAACTAAATCAACTTCTTGCTCTCTTGCGATTGCTAAGGCTTTAGATAAGCTGTAAACACCAACTTCAACGTTGTCACCAACAAGTCTTAACTCTAATGCAGTGATTTTCCTGTTGATCTTGTGTTGATCTTCTTTAATAATTCTTAGAGGACCTCTGTCTCTTCTTCTACGTATTGCTATGGCTTTATATTTTAGTTAAACTTTAAATTCTTTTAGTGTTTTCTTAATCTCTTCTTCAATAATTGATGTAAATGATTTAACACTAATCGTGCCTAAATCCTCTCCACCATGTTTTCTTACGCTTACTGTTCCGTCGAGTTCTTCTTGCTCACCAACGATAATCATATAAGGAACTTTTTGCATTTCTGCGTCCCGAATTTTCTTACCCATGGTTTCATTTCTGTTGTCCACGAGGGCGCGAATTTCGTTATTTTCTAGCAAATTTAAAACTTTTCGAGCGTATTTTTCATATTTCTCGCTAATTGATAGGATAATAACTTGTTCAGGCACTAACCAAAGCGGGAAATTTCCTCCCGTATGTTCAAGCAAAATTGCTACAAATCGTTCCATGCTTCCAAAAGGGGCACGGTGAATCATAACAGGCCTATGTAGTTCGTTATCGGCTCCTTTATAGGTCAAATCGAATCTTTCTGGTAAATTATAGTCTACTTGAATGGTCCCTAACTGCCATTGTCGTCCTAAGGCATCTTTGACCATGAAGTCTAATTTTGGTCCATAAAAAGCAGCTTCGCCAGTTTCAACTATATAGTCTAATCCTTTTGCTTCCGCAGCATTTATGATTGCTTGCTCTGCTTTGTCCCAAACATCAGAATCCCCAATGTATTTTTCTAAATTTTTCGGATCCCGTACAGATACTTGTGTCGAGAAGTTTTCAAACCCTAGAGATCCGAATACATAAAGGACCAAGTCTATTACATTTTGAAACTCCTGGTCTAACTGCTCAGGCATACAAAATATATGAGCATCATCTTGAGTAAAACCTCTTACTCTTGTCAAACCATGCAGCTCACCACTTTGTTCATACCTATAAACAGTACCAAATTCAGCAAATCGTTTAGGTAATTCTTTATAACTAAAGGGTTTTGCATTGTATATTTCACAGTGGTGGGGGCAATTCATTGGTTTAAGCAAAAACTCTTCATCGTCTTTAGGAGTTTTAATGCTTTGGAAGCTGTCTGCTCCATATTTTTCATAATGCCCTGAAGTGACGTACAATTCTTTTTGACCAATATGAGGGGTGATGACCATTTCGTAGCCCGCTTTTTGTTGTGCTTTCTTTAAAAAGTCTTCTAATCGTGAACGTAAAGCGGCTCCTTTTGGCAACCATAATGGTAAACCTTGTCCAACTTTCTTTGAAAAAGTAAAAAGTTCTAGTTGCTTTCCTAATTTTCGGTGGTCTCTTTTTTTAGCTTCTTCTAAAAGAGCTAAATATTCTGTTAGTTCTTTTTGTTTTGGAAATGAAATCCCATAAACTCTAGTAAGTTGGATATTGTTTTCATCCCCTCTCCAATAAGCTCCTGCCACGCTTAAAACCTTTACGGCCTTGATAATTCCCGTATTAGGGATATGTCCCCCTCTACATAAGTCAGTAAATGATGAATGATCACAAAAAGTAATTTCTCCATCGTTAAGGTTTTCAATTAGCTCTACCTTATATGTGTTACCTTCATTTTTATATTTGAGTAGTGCATCTGCTTTTGATACTGGTTTTATCGAGAAGTCATGCTTTTCTCTTGCTATTTCCAGCATTTTATTTTCTATGGCCTTAAAGTTGTTTTCAGAAATCACTTGATCGCCTAAGTCTACATCATAGTAAAATCCATTTTCAATAGCAGGTCCTATAGATAGTTTAACTCCAGGGTATAATTCTTCTAAAGCTTGAGCAAGTATATGAGAAGATGAGTGCCAAAAGGCTTTTTTACCTAAAGCATCCTTCCAGGTGTATAACGTAAGACTGCCATCGGTAGTTAATAAAGTAGAGGTTTCAACAGTAGTATCATTAAATTTAGCCGAAATTACATTTCGTGCAAAACCTTCGCTAATATCTTTAGCGACATCTAATACAGTAAGACTTTGTTCAAAAGATCTCACGCTTCCATCAGGCAATGTAATATTAATCATAGTTAGTTTTATATAATAGGAGGCAAATATAAGAGTATAAACGGTTTCAAACAATAAGTATTCATATAATTTAAAGATTAGTAATTTAAATTATATGTTTTTTTTTCATTCTTAACATATTGTAATTCAGACAATAAAACAAAGACGGATATTTGTTATTTAAAATACCTTAGATAAAAGTTGTGAAAGGTAAAAAAGGTTGTATGTTTGCAGCCGCTTAAAAAACGGAAGTTAAATAGGGAAGTTCATTGTATTAATGTGGTGTTATAAGGTTTG
>CAJIZJ010000059.1 GCA_905181825.1 uncultured Flavobacteriaceae bacterium | reverse complement strand
CATTTTAATATCCGATACAGGCATGATTGCAAAAGACACGCCTTCAATTACTACAGGATTAAGAGGCCTGAGCTATGTTGAAGTAGAGGTGACTGGACCAAACAGAGACTTGCATTCTGGTATTTATGGAGGGGCCGTAGCGAATCCTATTAATGTTTTAGCAAAAATGATTGCATCACTTCATGATGAAAATAATCATATAACGATTCCGGGGTTTTATGATAAGGTTGAAGACTTGTCTAGCCAAGAACGTGCAGAAATGGCGAAGGCGCCTTTCTCCTTAGAAGACTATAAAGACGCTCTAAAAATTAATGCAGTCTACGGAGAAAAAGGATACACAACAAATGAAAGAAATTCAATTCGTCCTACTTTAGATGTTAATGGTATTTGGGGCGGCTATACTGGCGAAGGAGCCAAAACAGTTATTGCAAGTAAGGCCTATGCTAAAATTTCAATGCGTTTAGTGCCTAACCAGGACTGCCATGAAATTACCTCCCTTTTTAAAAGTCATTTTGAAAGCATTGCCCCTGAAGGCGTTACGGTCAAAGTAACACCACATCATGGCGGACAAGGCTACGTAACACCCATAGACAATATTGGATACAAAGCCGCAGCGATGGCTTACTATGATACGTTTGGAAAATCACCAATCCCTCAAAGAGGTGGAGGAAGTATTCCTATTGTGGCCTTATTTGAAAAAGAATTGAAAAGTAAAACTATTTTAATGGGGTTCGGTTTAGACAGCGATGCGATCCATTCTCCTAACGAACATTTTGGGCTTTTTAATTATTTTAAAGGAATAGAAACAATTCCACTATTTTACAAATACTTCACAGAACTTCAATCCAAAATATAATACAACACTTGTTTTAAATAAAATAAAAATATCTTATTTGTGGATTACAATTTGCTGCGAAAAGTTGTTTGACCCTTGGGTAAGCTGAATTAAATAAACCCCTTTAGAAAACTTGCTAATATCAATCTTAGTAAGCTTTTTAGAAATTGCTTTCTCAATTAGTTTTTTACCATCTATTGAAAACAATGTCAATATCATACCTTCAATTAATGGATGTTCAATATTTAACGTTGACATTGCAGGGTTTGGGTAAATCTTTACTGCACTTAGTAAGTTAAACTCTTCAACTCCAAGCGTTGTAAATTCTATACAGTCACTAAATTCAATACAAGACCCTAGGGTCACCTCCACTGAATAACTACCTTCTGCTTCAGGTGAAAAGGTTTGACCTACTTGTCCAGCTAAAGGTAGGTTTGTGTTGCAATCAAACCATTGGTAGGTTCCATTTTCGAAGTTTGATGTTAATTGTGTAGCAGTTGTGGTTACGGAATTATCAATAGGCAGTAAGCCCCCTTTTGAGACCATATATGACATTATTAATTTTGATAACTCATGGTAGTAAGGCAGATCCAATGTGTTTAGTCTGTCTCCTGAAGAATGATAATATGGCGTTTGATCGTCGTTGGCCCAAGACTCCCCCACTAAAACTGCAGAATATCCTTTATTCCAAAATTTAGAATGATCACTAGCAGGAGTTCCTGGATTGACCACATTGGCATTTAAATTAAATTCATAGTCTGCCAAAAGACTCAATAGATCATCTTTAATGCCTATGGAATTGGCAATTGGTCGCACATCAATATCAAAATCATTGTCATTATCGCCATCATACCCCATCATATCAATATTTAAAACACCTAAAATAGTAGCGCCATTAGCCTGTGCTAAAGTTGCATAGTAATCCGCCCCTAAAAGGCCTATTTCTTCTTCGTCCCATAAGGCATACACCAAGGTGTTTTCCATGCATTGAGTGGATAAAATCCTAGCAATTTCCAAAACAGCAGCAACTCCTGAAGCATTATCGTCTGCACAATAATCGGCTACCGAATCATAGTGTGCACAAATAATATAAATATCATCTGGGTTTACTTTACCAAGCTGGGTCGCTACTATATTACGACCGTTGGCATTAAAAGCTTGATCGTTAACAGAAAGAGTATTCATTGTATTAAATTGTTCAACCAAATAATCTGCAGCAAGATCATTATTGGCTTGTCCTCTGCTCAATATTACAACCAACTCCCCGCCTACTGTCGTTGCTGTTTCTCCTGAAAACTCTTGTAGGGTGAGATACATGGAGTCTAAGTCTACAGCATTCACAATATCTAAAGGCGTTTGAGCGGAGGCTGTAAATAAAAAGCTGAGACTAATAAATACTAAAAATGGCTTCATAGAAATCTTAAATTAATTGTGACTTTTAAACTGAATTTTTAACTTTTTTGGCATGTTTTGAACCACCATAGAATAGCTATGATCGATGAGTTCAAAAATGAATTGCCGGGAAAACCCAGCGTTGCTTAAATATACCGTATTCCAATGTTTTTTATTTGAATGAAACCCTGGACGGATAGAATCATAGCTGTTTCGTAATTCTAGGGCGTAGATAGGGTCACACTTTAAGGTAATGGATGGTGAACCCGACTCCCAAGCCTCAAGGGGACAAACTGCAAACACTTTTCCTAGCACCTTAAAAACAAGTGTGCTGTTGTCAAAAGGAAACGCCTCAGAGACTAGCTCCTTTTTTAAACAAAAAGATTGGATTTGGTCGATTGTAATCATTTTTGCTTTGGGAGTTCCTTGTCATATAATTTATATAAAATAGGCTTACTAGGAGACGCATCATTTTCAAATGGAGCAATCAAGATGTTTAAAATATATTTTCCGTCTTTTACAGAGTTAGGAACATAAATAAGCTCCGTGATGGTCGCATCCATTCGAGTTTGCCCACCTATATTCCAAAATGCCTTATGAGCTAATAGCTCTCCGTTGTCATTTTCTTTATCAACACTTGGTGTGTCTACCAGCAAATGCTTTACGCCTTTTTCTCTTAAATAAACTGCTGCAGCCTCAGTTAAATAAGGTGGATTGGTATAGGAGTATTGTTGACTTAATTTATCTTTTGTATTAGGAAGCGTTCTAATAACAATGGCTTCTCTTTTTTTATTTCCAATCGCATAGCGAAGTTGCTTTTCTGAAATAATAAAATCTCCATTAAACGACTCAGGAACTACCGTGATTAACTCGGCTACAAACAAAAACTGTGTCAAACAATCATTTATAGTATGAACCTCTTTGGTAATATGCCCAACACATTCTGTATGTGTTCCATGTGCATGTGGATTAAACTCAATTGTGTTGAAATTAACAGCAGCCCCCTGACTAACACTTACAGCTCTGTCTTTTATGACTGATGGATATATTTTTGGTGGCGGCAAATACCAAGCATTTACATTATCTTTAGAGGCTCTTAGTGGTATTGAAATATCTAGAGGCTGATCAATATGTATGGTATAAGTACGACTGTTAACGTGAATTACGGCTTTCATATTTGGTGATTTTGGTAAATTTAATGAATTTGATTAGACTAAAAATAATTCGGAGGCAATTCCGTCCGAAAGAAATTTTCCAGTCTTGGTGATTTTCAAATGCTGGTCTTCAATGACAAGATAGTTTGAAGTTATGAGTTGTTTTGAGTTGTTTACTAACTCTTCTTTAATTTTAAGGCCGTATTCGGTTTCTATTTTTTGGAGAGAGACGCCCCACATGGTTCGTAATCCGGTCATTATGTACTCATTAAATCTGTTTTCAATGGACAGTCTTTCTGACTCAGAAGGTAATACAGAGGCTTCTATGGATTTAATATACTTAGAGTTATTAGAAATGTTCCAGCTTCTTATTTTGCCATCAAAAGAATGAGCAGAAGGGCCTACACCCAAATAAGACTTGCCTAACCAGTAGCTGGTATTATGTCTAGAGAAATATTCTGACTGTCCAAAGCTACAAGTTTCATAGTGAATCAAATTATTTTTGGTAGTTTCCTCTAAAAGGATATTAAAATGCTGGGCCGACACTTCGTCGTCTATCGGGGGATGGCTACCCTTTTTAATGAAATGCTCTAACGCTGTTTGCGGCTCCACTGTCATAGCATAGCAGGAGAGGTGTTTAATCCCAAACCCAAAGGCAGTTTGTAGATTCTGACGCCAAAGATCCGTAGACATCGTTGGCATTCCAAACATTAAGTCTATCGTAATATTATCAAAATATTTTGTAGCAATAGCTAAACATTTTTTAGCCTCATCGGAATTGTGAGCTCTATTCATGGCCAGTAAGTCGGCTTCATGAAAAGATTGAATTCCTATACTAAGTCTATTAATTTTAGTTTTGGAAAGGGCTATTATTTTTTCCAAATCAAGGTCGTCCGGATTGGCCTCTAGTGTGATTTCTGGGTCTGATGAAACATTATAATCCTCGTACACAACGTCAAGAATACTAGTGAGCTCCGAAACCTCTAAAACAGTTGGGGTACCGCCACCAAAGTAAATTGTTTGGATTTCCTGAGACCTATGTTCAGGACTCCGGAGCTGGAGCTCTTTGCAAACCGCTTTGATAAAAGACGATTTGGAGTTTTGATTGGTCGAAAAGTGAAAGTTACAGTAGTGACACGCTTTTTTACAAAATGGAATGTGAATATAGATACCTGACACTAAATAGAGTTTATAAGTTAAAGTTACTTTTTAACACGGCCTTCATTTTGTTTTACAAAGGCACCCCAACCAGAATAACTTTTCCCACCACTTACTTTTCCACGGTTATAAAAATGACAAACAGCAGCCGCTAATCCATCGGTAGAATCTAAGTTTTTGGGTAATTCTTTCAAACCCAACAAGCTTTGGAGCATTTTAGCAACCTGCTCTTTGCTGGCATTTCCATTTCCTGTAATGGCCATTTTAATTTTTTTAGGGGCATACTCTGTAATTGGAATTTCTCTAGAAAGCCCTGCAGCCATAGCAACGCCTTGCGCTCTTCCAAGCTTTAACATACTCTGCACATTTTTCCCAAAAAATGGGGCCTCAATCGCAATTTCATCAGGATGATAAGTGTCGATCAATTCAATAGTACGTTCAAAAATTAGTTTAAGTTTTAGATAGTGGTCGTCATACTTTTGAAGTAATAACTCATTTAATTGTAAAAACTCCATCGTCTTGCCCTTCACTCTAATAAGCCCAAATCCCATGATGGTGGTTCCGGGGTCAATCCCTAATATGATTTTATCCTCTACCATTATTTTACAACTAAAATTAATGGAAGTTGAAAGGCGGACTGCACTTGTTGACTTCGTTTAATGGCGGGGTATAATTTAGGCAAGCCTTGCAAACTGTGGGTGATAAGTGAATCTAAGCCTGGGATCTGTTGTCTTGTCAAAGGCTTTGATTGAATGTTAGAAATAGACAGGCTTCCTTTGTTATTGACTAAAAAGTCAATGCGTATGGTGTCGGTTACATTTTGCGTTACAACCAGATTTTTTTCTATAAAAAACTCAGAGAAATGGCTTATAAGAGTTTGCTCAAAACAAATTTTGGTTTCCTGGAAATCAATCGAATCCTCACAAGTATCAAAACTTGGATAGCTATCTAATTCATTCCAATTGAACGTTTTTAATTCTTCCATTAAAATCGTCTCAGAATTCAGTTTCTTTTTCTCATAATAGTTACATGAAAAAAAAGAACTCAAAAAAATCAAAATAAACAAATACTTCATAGAATCGTATGAGACTCTAAAATTACAATTTTTTATTTTTTAAACACAACTTCGAATAAATTATTCCATAAAGTCTAAATAGAGTTTGGACCCCCTTCTAGTATTTCTGAATTAGCATAGCTTTCAAATTTCTTGAAGTTATCCCTAAAGGATTTTGCTAATTTATAGGCTGTTTCATAAAACCCTTTATCATTTTGCCACGTTTTACGCGGACTCAAAAACTCTGTGGGAACGTTGGGGCAAACTCTAGGTTGTAGAACTCCGAATACAGAGTGAACATGATAGTTGTCTTTATTAGCGGCTTCTAAGGTTCCATCAATTGCAGCATTAATCATAGCGCGTGTATAGGACAACTTCATACGGGACCCTATTCCATAAGGACCTCCAGTCCAACCTGTGTTAACTAACCAAACATTAACGCCAGAAGACTTCATTTTTGCACTTAACATTTCTGCGTATTTAGTTGGATGTAAGGGCATAAAAGGAGCCCCAAAACAAGCAGAAAAACTTGGAACTGGTTCTGTTATGCCCGCTTCCGTTCCTGCCACCTTAGCGGTGTAGCCAGAAATAAAGTGGTAAGCCGCTTGGCCCGGAGTTAGCTTTGATATAGGAGGAAGAACTCCAAAAGCATCAGCGGTAAGAAAGAAAATATTTTTAGGATTTTTACCTATTGAGTTTGGCTGTATATTTTCAATAAAATCAAGGGGGTAACTGACGCGAGTATTTGGGGTGATGGACGTGTCCGAATAATCAACTACACCGTGATCATCTAAAATTACATTTTCAAGAATGGCCCCTTTTCTAATAGCTGAAAAAATTTCTGGCTCACTAGTCTTGGACAAATTAATAACTTTGGCATAACAACCACCTTCAAAATTGAAAATAGTGTTATCGTTGGTCCAACCGTGCTCATCGTCTCCAATTAGTTGGCGTGTTTTGTCCGTTGATAAAGTAGTTTTTCCCGTCCCTGAAAGACCAAAAAATATAGCGGTATCCCCCTCTGGCCCTACATTAGCACTGCAGTGCATTGGAAGGGTGTTTTTAAAAACTGGAAGAATAAAATTCAGTGCCGAAAATATACCTTTTTTAATTTCTCCTGTATATCCAGTCCCTCCAATAAGAGCTATCTTTTTAGTGAAATTTAAAATAGCAAAGTTATGCTGTCGAGTGGCATCTAGCTCTGGATCAGCCATGAATCCAGGGGCATTGATCACAGTCCATTCAGGCTCGAAGTCTGTTAATTCGGAGTCTGTTGGTCTTAAAAACATATTATACGCAAAATAATTACTCCAAGGGTATTCATTAATAACTCTAATACTCGTGCGATATTTAGGGTCTGAACAGGCATAAGAATCTCTAACAAATAATTCTTTCTGACTCAGATATGCTGTGACTTTATTATAAAGTAAATCAAAGTTTTGTGCTGAAAAAGGAATATTAACATCACCCCACCAAACTCGATCTTTAGTAATGGCATCATTTACAATAAATCGATCTTTGGGAGAACGGCCAGTAAACTCTCCTGTTCGTATTGCCAAGGCACCTGTGCTGGTTTGTACCCCTTGTTTCTTATTAATTACACTTTCGTGAAGTTGAATTGGTGACAATTGATAATTTACCTTTTTAGAGGTTATAGAGTAGGAATCTAACGAAATCGTTTTCGTAAATAAGGCTGGAGATTTCATGAATTGTTTAAATTAATTGACACTACAAAAGTATTGATTAATATTAAAACAATGCTATTTAACTTTTATTTCTTAAATTATAAGAAAACAGAAGGGCCCAAGAACTAATTAAGAACAAACCTCCTAAAGGGGTGACGAATCCGATGACCTTAAAATTAAACGACGTTAAGTCATTGGTAGATAGCAAATAAATAGAACCTGAAAATAACAGTATTCCGGAAAGAATGAGTTTGTACAGAAGAGACTGTTGTTTATTATTTAAACGCGACGTAGATCCAATATAAAATAATAAAAAAGCATGGTACATTTGATATCGTATTCCTGTGCCTAAACTATCAAAGGCGGAAACACTCAGTAGAGGTTTAAGACCATGGGCAGCAAAAGCTCCTAGCAAAACTGCCATCCCTCCTATAAGACTTGCTAATAAAATTATTTTACGTTCCATATCTATTTATAAAGTGTTCAATTTACTACATTAGTAGTCAATCTAATAACAAAAATAAGAATCTCTAATCAATATGCGTAAAATTTTAATTATAGGAGCCGGCAAGTCCGCTTCTTACCTTGTAAAATATTTTTTAGATAAATCCATTTCAGAAAAACTAGATATAACAATTGGAGATTTAGAACTCTCAAATGCTAAAAAATGGATTAAGAATAACAAAAATGCTCGTACGTTGAAGCTCGACATATTTAAAGAGCAAGACCGTAAAAATGCCATTGAGAATTCTAATATTGTGGTATCCATGCTTCCTGCTAGATTTCATATAGAAGTAGCAAAAGACTGTTTGGCGCTTGGGAAACACATGGTAACAGCTTCCTATGTGAGTAAAGAAATGCAAGCCTTAGATGAAGAAGCGAAGTCCAAAAAATTAGTGTTTTTAAATGAAATTGGGGTTGATCCAGGAATTGACCACATGAGCGCTATGCAAGTCATCGATCGCATTCGTAAATCTGGAGGTAAGCTTATACTATTTGAATCTTTTACTGGAGGGCTAATGGCCCCTGAAAGCGATACAAATCTTTGGAATTACAAGTTTACATGGAATCCGCGTAATGTTGTTTTGGCCGGACAAGGTGGTGCCGCAAAATTCATACAAGAAGGGAAATTTAAATATATTCCATACCACCGTCTGTTTAGAAGAACTGAATTTTTGGAAGTCGATGGTTATGGGAGATTTGAAGCTTATGCTAATCGGGATTCCCTTAAATACCAAGACGTCTATGGCTTAGACTCTATACAAACACTCTACCGTGGAACCATTAGAAGAGTTGGTTTTAGTAGAGCATGGCAAATTTTTGTAATCTTAGGCCTGACAGATGATAGCTATACAATTGCAGACAGCGAAAATATGAGCTATCGTGATTTTGTGAATTCGTTTTTACCTTACAGCCCTACAGACTCTGTAGAATTAAAATTAAGGTATAAGCTAAAGATTGATCAAGATGATATTCTGTGGGAGAAACTAGAAGAATTAGATATTTTTAGCTCCAACAAAAAAGTTGAATTAAAAAATGCCTCCCCTGCACAAATTCTTCAAAAAATACTTTTAGACAGCTGGAGCTTAGACCCTAATGATAAGGACATGATCGTTATGTACCATAAATTCGGCTATGAACTAAACGGAGAAAAACACCAAATTGATGCCACCATGGTGTGTACAGGTGAAGACCAAACTTTTACTGCAATGGCAAAAACAGTAGGATTACCTGTTGGTATTGCAACATTAGCCATACTAAATAAAAAAATTAAAAGCTATGGCGTACAAATACCAATAAATAAAGACATATACGACCCTATACTGAGTGAATTAGAGGGTTTTGGTATAATATTTAAAGAAAAGGAGGTTAAATACCTTGGATATAACCCCTTAAACGCATAATTTAGTTATAAATTGATATAATTTTAATATTTTTAGCTAACAATAAGATAAAATCTAATTAAAATTGAGTAAAAAAACCGAAATAGACGGTATTGACAAAACAATATTAAGAGCATTAATGAAAGATGCCCGCACCCCTGTCTTAGAAATTGCACGAGCCGTAGGCATTTCCGGTGCTGCTATTCATCAACGACTAAGAAAACTAGAAAACTCAGGGCTGATTGCAGGCTCTAAGTTTGTTATTAACCCAAAAGCGCTTGGATATACAACTATGGCATTTGTGGGGGTTTTTCTTGATAAAGCAAAAAGCAATTCAGACGCTGTAAAACAGCTCAAAAGAATCCCAGAAGTACTGGAGTGCCACTATACTACCGGGAACTGGAGTGTATTAATTAAAATTCTCTGTAAAGACAACGAACATCTAATGTCTGTTTTGAATAAAGAAATTCAAACAATTTCCGGAGTTTCAAGAACAGAAACTTTCATTTCATTAGACCAGCAAATTGATAGGCAAATTAAAATATAGAAAAAATCAACCTATAGCTAAATTAAAAAACAACCCCTTTACTAACGTTTTCTGTACTTATAGATAAACACTAAAAGGGTGAAAGAGGATACTAAAGTAACTGTGTTTGCTAATATCATAGACAAACTCTGCTTGTATATACCGTAAATCAGCCAAAATACAATACCTATAAAAAACAAAGAAAATGTTGGTAACGAAAATGCTGACACATCTTTAGTTTTCCAAGTTTTATAAACTTGAGGCAAAAAAGCATAGGTTGTTAAGCTAGCTGCGATGAGACCTATAACTTCGATATTATCTATATTATCCAACAATATTTACGATTTTACCTGGTACAACAATCACTTTTTTAGGGACACGCCCTGCTAACTGCGTTTGTGTTTTTTCATTTGACATCACCGCTTCTTCAATGGCTTCTTTACTCAAGTCCAATGACAACTCCATAGTAAAACGCATCTTTCCATTAAATGATATTGGATATGCCTTGGTGCTTTCTACAAGATAACTGTCGTTAAACATAGGAAACGCAACGGTTGAAATGGAATTCTCATGACCTAACTGCTCCCACAACTCTTCAGCAATATGAGGTGCGTATGGCGCTACTAAGACCAAAAAAGGCTCAAGAATACTTCTTGAAGTACATTTCTGAGCAGTAAACTCGTTAACTGCGATCATAAAAGTAGAAACCGAAGTATTGAATGAAAAATTCTCAATGTCTTCAGTGACCTTTTTAATAGTTTTGTGAAGGGTTTTTAACTGATCCTTACTTGGATCGGCATCTATTACCGTTAAACCATCCTTACCAATATAAAGTTTCCATAATTTTTTTAGAAACCCATGAACACCCGTAATACCAGCTGTATTCCAAGGCTTATATTGCTCTAATGGACCTAAAAACATCTCATATAAACGAAGAGAGTCAGCGCCATATTGTTCACAAATTGCATCTGGACTGACAACATTATATTTAGATTTAGACATTTTTTCAACCTCCCTTTTAACTTTGAAAAGATTATTGTCATGAGTAATGAACGTTGCTGCCTTAAATTCATCTCTCCAAGATCTAAAGGCTTCAACATCTAACTCATCTGAGGAATTCACAAAAGACACATCTGCATGAATCCATTGAACAGTCTCAGAGGTGACTTTATCTGCAGAAATAAAAGTATTAGTCCCTTCAATTCGCCCTACAAACGCACTAGTTCCTAAAATCATTCCTTGATTTATTAGCTTTTTAGCAAATTCATCAACAGGAACAATTCCTAAATCAAATAAGAATTTTTGCCAAAATCGTGCATATAATAAATGCCCCGTTGCATGCTCGCTACCGCCGATATACAAATCGACTTCTTTCCAGTAATTTAAGGCTTCTGAACTTGCAAATTCGTCAGAATTATGAGCATCCATATAGCGGTTAAAATACCATGAACTACCCGCCCACCCAGGCATTGTATTAAGTTCTAATGGAAATATTGATTTATGATCTATCAGGCTATTTTTAACCACTGCATTTTGCAATGTATCCCAAGCCCATACATCAGCACGCCCCAAAGGGGGGGCTCCTTTTTCTGTTGGGAGGTATTTTTCAACTTCGGGTAGAGTAATTGGTAAATGATCTTTTGTAATCATTTGAGGCATACCATCTTTATAATAAACAGGGAAAGGCTCCCCCCAATAACGCTGTCTTGAGAACACCGCATCTCTCAATCGGTAATTAGTTTTACCTAATCCATGTTTTTGAGCCTCTAAAGCTTCAATTGCTTTTTCGGATGCTTCTTTATAAGGTAATCCGTTTAAAAAATCGCTGTTGCCAATAATAGCGTTTACTTTATCAGTGTACGACTCATTAGCAATATCAACCCCTTCAAAAATATTTGGAATCTTTATGTTAAAATGTTTCGCAAAATCATAATCTCGTTGGTCACCACAAGGCACAGCCATTACGGCTCCGGTTCCATAACCTGCCAATACATAATCTCCAACCCAAACCGGAATTAATTCATTTGTAAATGGATGTTTTGCATACGCCCCTGTAAATACTCCCGATATAGTCTTTACATCAGCCATACGCTCACGCTCACTTCGTTTAGCAGTCGCTAAAACATAAGTTTCAACTTCTGCTTTTTGTTCTTCTGTAGTAATCTGACTGACCAATTCGTGTTCTGGCGCCAAGGTCATAAAAGAAACGCCGTAAATAGTGTCTGGACGGGTTGTAAAAACTTCTATAGTTGAATCATAATTCTCTAGATCAAAGACTACAGAAGCACCTACAGATTTTCCGATCCAGTTTCGCTGACTCTCTTTTAATGCATCTGTCCAGTCTATTTTATTGAGCCCTTGTAAAAGTCGCTCTGCATAAGCTGAAATTCGCATGCTCCATTGAGTCATTTTTTTTCTTACTACCGGAAAACCTCCACGTTCTGAAACTCCGTTAATAATTTCATCATTAGCCAAAACAGTCCCTAGTTCAGGACACCAATTGACCTCGGTTTCGGCCAAATAGGTTAACCTATATTGAAGTAAAATTTGTTGTTGTTTTTGCAGAGAGAATGAATTCCAATCTTGAGCAGTAAAAGCAAACTCTGAGTCGTCACGGACTGCCTCAATATTAGCATTACCGTCTTCTGAAAACATCTTAATAAGCGCACTTATAGGAGTCGCTTTATCTGTTGATTTATTATACCATGAATTAAATAATTGAATAAAAATCCACTGGGTCCATTTGTAATATTCAGGAGAAGAGGTGCGAACTTCCCTTGACCAGTCAAAAGAAAACCCCATTTGATCCAGTTGACGCCTGTAGGTTTTAATGTTTGCTTCGGTTGTAACCGCTGGATGTTGACCTGTTTGAATAGCGTATTGTTCTGCGGGAAGGCCAAAACTATCATAACCCTGAGGATGCAGTACATTAAACCCCTTATGTCGCTTGTACCGCGCATAAATATCAGACGCAATATACCCTAATGGATGTCCAACATGAAGTCCAGCACCACTAGGGTAAGGAAACATATCCAAGACATAATATTTGGGTTTATCCGAACTGTTTGTGGCATGAAACGTTTTGTTTGCAGACCAGTATTTTTGCCACTTGGCTTCAATTTCACTGAAATTGTACATCATATCAACATCATTATAATGACAAATTTACACTTTATTTAGCAAGTAAAAAACTATGTTTAATGAAAGAGTAACAGAAAGGAATGTTAATTTGTTTTCAGAGAAATATGAGCCTTTTAAGTAAGTTTTTTTATACTTTTACAAATGTAAGACATTAGCTATGAGTTCATCTTTTGAAAAACATCAAAAACGCCGCTTAATCTCGTCCTATTTCTCGGTCGTTATTAGCATTGCATTAGTCCTTTTTTTACTGGGCACGCTAGGACTGTTGGTTCTGAATGCAAAATCTGTGTCTGACAACTTTAAGGAACAGGTTATACTTACAATATACCTCGAAGATAGCTCTAAAGAAGTTGAAATAAAACAACTTGAAAAAAGCCTTGCTTTTTCTAGCTATGTAAAAAAAACGGAATTTATTTCTAAGGGCGCAGCGGCAGAATTTATGAAGCTTGAGTATGGCGAAGACTTCTTGGATGATATCGGTTATAACCCGTTAAAAAACTCTATTCAAGTCAACCTAAAAGCTGACTATGTAACCGCAAGACGTTTGGATAGTATTTCGGAAAGCACCTTGAAAAAGAACTTTGTCGAAGATATAAATTATGACAAAGATCTCGTGTCTCTCATGAATAGTAATGTGAAACGACTGAGTTTATGGATTTTAATAATTAGTGGGATTTTTGCAGCAATTGCTGTTTTATTAATAAATAGCTCAATTCGCCTTGCTGTTTACTCCAAGCGCTTTTCAATTAAGACAATGCAAATGGTTGGGGCTACCAAAAAATTTATTCAAAGACCTTTTATTTGGAGAAGTATTCGACTCGGAATTATAGGGTCCTTAATGGCAATCGCTGGAATGGCTGTTGTATTGTACTATGTTGACATGTCATTTCCCGAATTTAAACTAATTCAAAATAAAATATCAATAGGCATCCTTTTTGTCTCTATATTTTTGATAGGAATTCTAATTACTTGGTGGAGTACATTTTTTGCAACTCAACGCTTTCTAAATCTTAAAACAGATCAACTTTACTATTAATTATACAGGAAAAACTACTTCAATTATTTTTAATTAATTATGGGAGAACAAAAACGAAAAGAAGATAAAAAGGCAAAATTTATTTTTAACAAACATAACTACCAGTGGATGTTTATAGGGCTTGCTCTCATTGCATTAGGGTTCGTTTTAATGGCTGGTGGAGGCTCCGATGACCCAAATGTGTTTAACCCAGAAATATACAACATAAGAAGAATTCGAGTGGCACCAACTCTTATTTTAATAGGGTTTGCAATTCAAGTGTATGCTATCCTCAAAAAATTCAAGGAATAAATGGATATTTTAGACAGCATACTTCTTGGTATTATTCAAGGATTAACAGAATTTTTGCCGGTCTCTTCAAGTGGGCATTTAGAAATTGGAAAAGCACTTTTAGGAGATGATTCAATTCCTGAAGACAGTCTAATTTTTACTGTAGTTCTTCATTTTGCAACAGCCTTAAGTACCTTAATTGTATTTCGAAAAGATATTGTTCAGATCCTATCACAGCTATTTAAATTTGAGTGGAATGAAGACACACAATTCATTTTTAAAATAATAATATCAATAATTCCAGCTGGAATTATTGGACTACTTTTTGAAAAGGAACTGGAATCCCTTTTTGGAAATAATATCTCTTTGGTTGGGGCAATGCTAATTGTCACTGCCTTGTTATTATTTTTAGCTGATCGCGCAAAACCAACAACAAAAAAAGTTGGTTTTTGGGATGCCTTTATTATTGGAATTTCACAAGCCGTCGCGATGCTTCCAGGTGTTTCAAGATCTGGAGCGACTATCTCCACCTCAGTGCTCCTGGGAAATGACAAATCGAAAGCTGCTCGTTTTTCTTTCTTAATGGTCATTCCATTAATCTTTGGGAAGATTGGAAAGGACCTCATTAGTGGTGACTTAAGTTATGATGCTGCCAATTTTGGAAGTTTATCGGCTGGGTTTTTAGCTGCATTTCTAGCAGGTTTATTTGCTTGTACATTAATGATAAAACTAGTTAAAAATAGCAAATTGAAGTACTTTGCTTACTACTGTTTGGTAGTTGGTGTTTTAGCCCTTATCATAACACTGTAAGAAAATGAAAACAGTACAAGATTTTTTAGATGGAGAAGTACTGTTAGTAGACAAGCCCTTAGAATGGACCTCATTTCAGGTGGTTAATAAAATACGTTGGAACATACGTCAGGCTTTTAATTTAAAGAAAATAAAAGTGGGACACGCTGGAACTTTAGATCCATTAGCCACAGGGCTTCTAGTGATTTGTACCGGGAAAATGACCAAACAAATTGACACCTTCCAAGGGCAAATTAAAACATACACTGGCACACTCGTGCTAGGCAGCACAACGCCCTCGTATGATCTTGAGACTGCGATAGACCAAACGTTTCCAACAACTCACATAACGGCTGATTTAATCCATAACGCTACCAGTAAATTTATTGGAGAAATCGATCAATTTCCGCCAATTTTTTCTGCTTTAAAAAAACAAGGCAAACGCTTATATGAATTTGCACGTGCTGGGGAAGAGGTTAAGATTGACTCAAGAAAAGTGACTATTAACGAATTTAAAATCTTAGCCATTAAAAGCACTGAGGTCGATTTTTCTGTGACATGTAGCAAAGGTACATACATTCGATCCTTAGCTCATGACTTCGGAAAGGCATTAGAATCAGGAGCGCACCTAACAGCTCTTCGGCGTACAAAAATAGGGGACTTTAATGTAGAGGAAGCTGTTTCTATTGATGAATTTATTTCAAGTTTAGAGTAAATTACTAAGTAAAAATTTATAAGAAATCGTTTGAACTATAGCCTTCAAATTATCTGCATGAGTCTATCCGTCCAAAACACATTAGAGGATAATAGGTTTTATATAATTGGCTCGGAAGTCTCAGCCTTAATAGGGATCTAATCAACTAACCACTATAGGGAACAATCTCTAACAGCTTTTCAATAACCTCAACTCTTGCTCTACTTTTTTTATTAGCTCGAATAATAATCCATGGGGCAATTTTGGTATTGGTCTGATCAAACATTTTAGATTTATATGACGTGTAGTCATCCCAGAGTTTAAGCGCAGTTTTATCTACAGCACTGAATTTCCATTTTTTAACAGGGCTTGATTTTATATCTTCGAAACGTGACGACTGCTCATCTTTAGAAATAGAAAAATAAAACTTAACCAATCTAATTCCAGAATCAATTATCATTTTCTCGAAACTATTAACTTGGTTCATGAAAACATCATATTCTTCGGCACTACAAAATCCATTTACAGGCTCAACAACAGCACGGTTGTACCAGCTTCTATCAAAAAAAGTGATTTGACCATTTCTTGGCAAATTCTTTACATAACGCTGAAAATACCACTGACTATTCTCTTCGTCAGTTGGTTTTGGGAGTGCAACTACATTAAACTCTCTAGGGTTTAAATGTTGGGTCATACGACGAATGGCTCCACCCTTCCCAGCAGCATCTCGCCCCTCAAATATTACAATCAACTTCTCACCTTCGGCCTCAACCCATTGCTGGAGCTTAATGAGCTCCTCTTGTAAACGCGCTAATTGGGTTTCATGATTCAAAATCTTTAATGCTTTTTGAACCGTCATGTCATCATGACTTAAAAAGAGCTGCAAGCCACGCTTACTATTTAGTTTTTTTAAATTTTTAGGTGTCAGAGTTTCCATAATCAATCTATTTGAGAAATCATTCGGTGATATCGTTGGACCACATTTGGGTCTGGAAGTACAGTGGTTTTTGAGCTTCCTTTTCGGTCGTATTCAAAACGTGACAAAACGTATCGAATACTTTCTAAACGCGCTTGTTTTTTGCTGTTTGTTTTTATGATTATCCAGGGACTAAATGATGTATGGGTTTGGCTAAACATTTGCTCTTTGTAAGAAGTATATTTATCCCATCTAATTTGACCTTCTTTATCAACTGGACTAAACTTCCATTGTTTAAGAGGATTTTTTAATCTTGAATTAAAGCGCTTTTTTTGTTCTTCTTTGGAAATTGAAAACCAAAACTTTATAATAATCACTCCGTCCTCGTAAAGCATATGTTCAAATTCAGGAACTTGAACCATAAACTTATTATATTGTTCATCAGAGCAAAAATCCATGACTGGTTCAACAACTGCACGATTGTACCAGCTTCTATCAAAAAAAACAAGCTCTCCCGGCTCAGGTAATTCTTTTATATACCGTCTAAAATACCACTGACCTTTTTCAATTTCTGTTGGTTTTGTAAGTGCGACAACCCGCATGGAGCGTGGGTTTAAATGCTCTGTAAATCGACGAATCGCACCCCCTTTACCTGCAGCATCTCTTCCTTCAAACAACACACAAACACGCTTTTTGTGCTTGGCTGCCCATTGCTGTAAATCTACCAATTCAGCTTGTAGTTTCAATAATTCACTGTCATAATCAACCAAATCAATTAGTGAGTCGTAACGTTTTTTACTGATCTTAGATTTTAAAATGTCTTTGAATGACTCTTTCTCTGAGTACAACTCGAAATCTTCTTTAGAAAGCATAGGCAATTAGATTGCTGTGAATTAATAGTTTATTTAGTTTACAGAGGGTTTAAATACTGCATGAAATTTGATCTAGAGATATGTTCAGCACCTAAACTTTCAAGATGTTTTGAATGAACCTGGCAATCAATTAACTTAAAATTTGAATTTTGAACAAAGTTAATAAAACCAATCTTACTAGCATTACTTACGTGGCTAAACATACTTTCCCCGCAAAAAACATCATCATTAAACTGGATACCGTAAAATCCGCCTACTAGTTTTTTATCAAGCCAAACCTCAACAGATTTAGCAAACCCCATTTTATGCAACTCACAGTATACGTCAATCATTTGGTCTGTAATCCATGTCCCCGATTGAGATATCCTTTCCACTTTAGAGCAGGCTACTATCACTTCTTTAAAACTTCGGTTTATAGAGACTTCAAATTTTTGAGATCTTAAAAGCTGTTTACTACTTTTTGAGATCTTTAATTTATTTGGATACAACACAAAACGAGGATTTGGAGACCACCAAAGTAATGGCTGGTCGGCTTCATACCATGGAAAAATACCATTTTTGTATGCATATAATACTCGCTTTGGCGACAAATCTCCTCCAATAGCTAACAAACCGTCGCTATTCGCCTCATTTAGTGGAGGGAATTCTATAGAGTCGTTTAGCCGGCGCATAAATATATTAAATGGAAGTATCCATTGTTTTAACTTTGATTAAAACGGCAAATCATTTGGTTCGTCTTGAGTCAAATCTGTTGCTGGCTCAAAGGCATCTGCTGGAGGAACTGGTGCTGAACCAGCGGGTGCTTGTGCTTGTTGTAAGTTTTCAATACGCCATCCTTGTATTGCATTAAAATACTTCGCTTCTCCTTGTGGATTAATCCACTCTCTTCCACGTAAATTAATACCTACCTTAATTGGCTGTCCAACCTGAAAACTATTTAAAAGATCTGTTTTATCTTGAACAAATTCTACTAAAATATGCTGAGGGTATTGCTCTTCTGTAGTTAAAACTAATTCACGTTTTCTAAACCCGTTTGATCCAATAGATTGTGTTTCTCCAATAACTTTGATTTTTCCTTGTAACTCCATTTTATAAATTCAATTTTAGTTTTGTAATATATTAATGTAACGTTTTTTATAAATATATACAAATTTAACAAATTATGACGCCACCAAAAAGGAGAAAGCCATATTATAAAGTAATAAAATTAGTATAAATACATTATATTTAAAATTGAAAAAAATAAACCAATGAAAATCACCTCAAAACAACACTTGTTACGCTGGATAATGATTGTCATTTCATTTCTAACCATCTCTTTGATCTTGTGGAATACTTACCAGTTTCTGCAAAAATTTAAAGAGGAAGAACGAGTGAAAATGGAAAACTTTTCCCAAGCTCAAATTGAGCTGGGAAAAATTATTGACATCAACGGAAACATAAGTGATTTTCCATTAAAAATCATTCAAAGTAATTCTTCGACCCCAATGATTATTGAAGACTCCGAGGGGAATTTTCAATCTAAAAATATTGAACTTAGCTCAGTAGATAATCAAGAGCAACTTAAAACATTAACTGAAAAGTTCAAAGACCAAAACAAGCCAATCCCTGTGATTTATAACGGGAAAATACTATCTACAATGTATTATGGGGATTCTGACTTACTGAACAAACTTAAGTACTACCCTTTCGCATTACTGTTAATATTTTTACTATTTAGTGCTGTGGTATGGCTTTTTTACAAGAGTACACAAGCGGCCTCGCAAAACAAATTATGGACAGGAATGGCGAAAGAAACAGCGCATCAAATTGGCACCCCCCTATCCTCGTTAATTGGATGGACTGAGCTTTTAAAAACAGAAACGGTTAACCCTGACTATATTTCCGAAATAGAAAAAGACATCAAGCGTCTTGAAATCATAACAGATCGCTTTAGTAAAATAGGGTCAAAACCTTTACTAAAAACAAGTAATATTATATCAGAGACCATAGAGTCTTTTAACTATTTAAAAGCCCGAAACAGCAAGCTAATCTCCTTTGAAATGAAGGCTCCAGAAAAAGAAATTCTTGTAAAATTAAACGTTGAACTTTATAGCTGGGCCATCGAAAATTTAGTTAAAAATGGAATTGACGCCATGAAGGGAGAAGGCCATATTAGTGTATCGTTAGAGACCACGGAATCTATGGTGCTAATAAAGGTAAAAGATAGCGGGAAAGGGATTCCAAAAAACCGATTCAAAAAGGTATTTGAGACTGGGTTCACTTCTAAAAAACGAGGCTGGGGATTGGGATTGTCACTTTCAAAACGTATTATTGAAGAGTATCATAACGGAAAAATTAAAGTACTTCACTCAGAAGTAGATAATGGAACCACAATGCAGATTAGTTTGAAAATACTATAAGAAAGAAGCTATTTTATTTGCAATTTGTATAAAATCTTCAGGGGCTAATTGCTGCTTTTTTACAAACTGAGCATCTTCCATAGAGCTTAATGGAATTAGGTGAATATGAACATGTGGTACTTCAAGTCCAATAACTGTCATACCAATACGTTTACAATCAATCGCTTTTTCTAAGGCTATAGCAACTGTTCTTGAAAAATCCATCAAAGCTAGATAAACTGATGGCTCCAAATCAAATAGTTTATTAATTTCTTGTTTAGGGACACAAAGCGTATGTCCTTTCGCGTTTGGATTAACATCCAAAAAGGCGAGGAACTGGTCTGTTTCAGCAACCTTATAACAAGGGATTTCTTTATTAATTATTTTAGTGAAAATTGAGCCCATCAACTGGAGTTAAAAAAGTTAGTTTATCTTGAAATCTTTAATATTTCAAATTTCAAAATGCCATTCGGCACTTGAATTTCAGCAATATCTCCAACGCTTTTACCTAACAGCCCTTTGCCTATAGGAGAGTTCACAGATAATTTGCCTGCAGCTAAATCAGCTTCACCATCGGCCACTAAAAGGTAATCTAATTCCATTCCGTTGGATTGATTTTTTATTTTCACTTTAGACAAAACTAAAGCTTTAGTATTGTCTAGCTGAGATTCATCAATTAGACGAGCTCCAGCAAGAGTGTCCTCAAGTTTAGATATGCGCATTTCAAGCATGCCTTGCGCTTCCTTAGCAGCATCATATTCTGCATTTTCACTTAAATCTCCTTTATCTCTAGCCTCTGCGATAGCCCTTGAAGCTTTAATACGCTCCACGTCTTTGAGCTGCTTCAACTCACCTCTTAATTTCTTCAATCCTTCGGCCGTGTAATAAGATACATTGCTCATAACTAATAATTTTTAAAGTAGTCGTTTATTTAGGTTTTTGAATAGTCTAAAAAGAATTTAGAACTAAACACAAAAATCTCGTATTCACGAGATTGCTATACAAATATACAAAATATTTATCTTCCAATACTTTTTGTCGTAAATTGAATCCCGAATTAATATTTAGTATAATTGCCCACAAATACAATACCAATTAATAAATATGAGTCTTAAAAAATTAAAAACAATTGGAGCCATTGCCTTAATTTGCTTGGGGTGTTCAAGCAGCAGCAACTACGATGAGTCCTGTAACTTTCTAGCTAATATTAATGTAGTCATATCGTTAAACCTTGCCCTTTCACAATACAATCAGTTAACGTTTCCTAGCAATCCTGTCTACGTCCCTAATGTTGGAAATGGTGGGATTATAGTTAACAATACCGGGATTGGTTATGTGGCATTTGATGCCGCAGACCCTAATCATGTCTTTAGTGAATGTTCTATATTATCTATTGACGGTATTGAAGCTGTTTGTAGTTGCGAGAACAATAAATACAACCTTGTTACAGGACAACCTATGGAGAACCCTGAACTACGATGCAGCCTCAAGCCATACTTTGTAGAAAGCAACGGAAATAGCCTTTTTATTTCAAATTAAAAAAGCGTGCCTAGGCACGCTTTTTGTAATATAATATTAAGGTTCTTAGAATTTTAACGTCACACCAACTAAAAAGTTTCGAGTGGCTTGTGGATAATAAAAATTCTCAGTAATAGGTGCATCACTTGAATTTTGAGGTCTGTAAAAATAACTATAAGTATAACCATTAGAAACATACTTAGAATTTGCTAAATTATTTACCAAAATATTGAATGAAATTTCTTTAATCCACTTTGGCTGAATTACATATGACACATTCAAATTACTAACTGTATACGCAGCCATACTTTTTCTTTCACTTGACGTATTATCTAGATATTGCTCACCAACATGTTTGGTAATCAAAGCTACTTTTGCGTTTTTTATTGGCGAATAGGTAATGCTACTTCCAAAAATAATATCTGGTGAAAAAGATATGTTTGTATCTTTAAATGAAGTATATGTTGGCTCGTACGAAACAACCTCGTAAGTGTTAGGTTCGTATTGAGTGTCATACACAACATAATTTAATTCCTTAATCTTATTTTGGCTGAACGTCGCATTGGCGTCAATTCTAAATTGACTTGAAAATTGGTACCCAGCTTGCAATTCAATTCCTGCTCTATAACTCTGGTCTACATTCTCTCTAATTGGGTCCCCTACATCATCCAAATCACCCGTCAGTACTAACTGATCTTTATAATTCATATAGTACAGATTAGCCGTAATGTAGTGATCCTTTTCTTTTAACCTGTAACCAAGTTCAAAATCATGTAACTTTTCTGACTTAGGGTCTATGGGGTTTTTTGTCAAATCGTCCCGATTAGGCTCTCTATTTGCAACTGAATAAGACGCGTAAATGCTGTTTTGATTGTCAATTTCAAAAGTCATTCCAACTTTAGGGTTAAAAAAATTATACGATTTTTTTACACTAATGACTTCTAAATCTGAACTGATTCCTTCAGATTTATAGTCCACTTTTCGATATTGTAAATCCAGGAAAGCAAAAGTATTTGAATTCAAATCGTACTGTGCCTTTAGGTAGGTGTTAAAATCATTCTTTTTTCCATAACTATAATAATAGCGCTGATTTTTTGAAATTTCCGAAGGAAATGAGTCCCAAATAACTTCTCCAAAATGATCACCTTCATAGGAGTTGTAGCCTCCACCAAGATATAAATTCAAATTATTTTTAGTGTAATTTAAAGCATAAACAAGCGCATAGAAATCGTTGTCTAACCAGCGCCTTGTAATAGCATCACCTTCATCTTCTTTATTGATGTTATCTGGAAAATAGTCACCTAACTCCTCCCCACTTTTAAACTGTTCAAAAAAGCCTTTACCTCGAGTGTGGTTTCCAGAAAAATTGGCAGAAAAATTATTGTTGAATATATGAGAAAAATGAAGTTGGTAATGTGTTTGTTGATAGTCATCGACCTGGTTATCATAAGTGTACCAATTGAAGGTTCTACCAGAGCTAAGTAAATTTTCAGCATTAGAAGAGTAATTCCTATCAATAAATGCCTGAATTCCTTCTCGATCATTATTAACAACAGCCTCAGGAGTACCGTACCAAGACTGATAGGTTTTTTCTTTACCGCCAAAAATAATAGCTTTGACAGTGGTTTCATTGTTTATAAAACCAGCCTCTGTATAGTAAGAATTTAAGTCTGCACTAGCCCGGTCTATATAACCCTCACTTTGGATATTAGATAATCTTGCCTCGGAATAAAAATTGTTTTTCATGCCTGTTCCAATACTAATATTGTGTTTTCTAGTCCCATAACTTCCAATTGAATGGGAAGTTATAGCATAGCTGTCTGTTGATGGTTTTTTTGTCTGAATATTCAAACTAGCTCCAAAGGCGCCCGAGCCATTGGTGGACGTACCAACCCCACGTTGCAGTTGAATATCTTCAACAGAACTAACAAAATCTGGCATGTTCACCCAAAAAGTTCCTTGACTTTCTGAGTCATTAAAGGGGATTCCATTAATTGTGACATTGACACGAGTCGCATCCGAGCCACGGACTCTAATGCCTGTGTAGCCTACACCTCCTCCTGCATCACTTGTGGTTACAACCGATGGAAGTTGGTCGAGAAGAATAGGTAAATCTTGGCCCAAATTAATGGATTTTAATTCTTCTTTTGAAATGTTTGTAAATGCTACTGGAGTTCTTACTTTAGCTCTAGTAGCAGAAATCAGTATAGGTTCTAATTTCTCTAGCTTTGTTGAATCAGTTTCAACTTGATTTTGTTGCGCAAATAAAACTGAGGTTGTCAGCATAAATGCAGATAAAAGAATATGATTTTTCAT
>CAJIZJ010000058.1 GCA_905181825.1 uncultured Flavobacteriaceae bacterium | reverse complement strand
TATACGTCGCGGATTAGGATTCGACAAGCCTTATTCCAGCGATCAATATGGTGAATACCCTAATAAAAATTTATCTAAAAACAGTTTTGGACATACCGGTTTTACAGGAACAATGTTTTGGGTAGATCCAGACAAAAAGTTAACAATTGTTTTTTTAACAAATAGGGTTTATCCTAGTCGTACAAATCAATCATTTTACAAGAATAATGTTAGAAGCAAGTTAATTGACATCTTATTAAGAAAATAAAACTATGTTTAAATATTTGATTCTATTGTTTGGAACATTGTGTTTTTCTCAGGAATTAGTTTTCAATAATTTGTTTGATAGCACATTGAATTCTAAAATTGCATGCTATAGAATACCTTCAATTATAAACTCAACAAATGGAACTTTAATCGCCGCTATAGATGAACGAAATAATTCTTGTGGAGATTTAAAATGGAATCGAGATATAAATATAGTCCTTAGAAAAAGTTATGATGATGGTAAAACATGGACTAAAATTGAAAAAATAATTGATTATCCTCTAGGTGAATCAGCATCAGATCCTTCTATGATTGTAGACAAACAAACAGGAGATATTTTTCTTTTTTATAACTATATGAATCTTGACAAGGCAAAAGATATCTATCGGTTTATGGTAATTAAAAGCGCTGATAACGGTGAAAACTGGTCTAATCCTAAAGACATTACTAAACAAATAACTAAAAAAGACTGGAATAATGATTTTATGTTTATTACTTCTGGTAGAGGATCTCAATCTAAAGACGGAACTCTTTTACATTGTTTAGTGAATTTAGATAAAGGAACACATGTTTTTGGAAGTAAAGATCATGGAGACAGTTGGTTTTTAATTGATTACCCTTTGAAACCAGGTGATGAGTCTAAAATTATTGAACTATCTAATGGAGATTGGCTTGTTAATTCCAGAGTAAATTCAAATGAATTTAGATATTCTCATCTTACAAAAGACAAAGGCAAAAGCTGGTTTACTTTTGAAAATAAAGATCTGCCAGATCCAGCTTGTAATGCAAGTTTGGTAAATTATAATACGAGCTCTGAAAACTTGTTGTTATTTTCTAATGCTTTTGATTCAAAAAAAAGAGAAAATCTTTCACTTAGTATTAGCTATGATCAGGGGAAAAGCTGGATAAAAAATAAAACTATTTACAAAGGAAGTTCTGCCTACTCCACAATGACAAGACTAAATAATGGAGACGTTGGACTGTTTTTCGAAAAAGACAACTACACAAAAAATGTATTTGTTAGAATTCCTAAAAAATGGATAATTAAGAACTAATTAAATCATTTTTAAATACTTCTAAACCTTCGAGTACCAGACCACAAAACTCTTTTTGTTCTTCCTAAATACGATTTCATCCCAATTCTATCATTTAATTCATTTCTTAGTGAATTTAGCTGAACATTTCCGTTATCCTGATTTTTCATTATATAGTGTTATTTAAAAATTCGGGCAAATTTATATTAAAAATTCAATTTATAATGTTTTTTTTTAATTAATTTTAGATAAATATTAAACCTCCTATTTTGTTATTAAAAATCCATTTAAACAAATCATTGATAGCCCTTTTATTATTTGCTAGTATTTTTTTAAATGCTCAATCAAATTTTGAAATTTCATCTCCTGAATCACAAGGATTTTCATCTGAAAAATTAATGCTTTTAAATGAAGCGATGCATAGCTTTGTCGATAATAATGACCTTTCTGCGATTCAAACTGCTATTATAAGAAATGGGAAACTAATTCATTTTGACAGCTACGGCAATTCAGATATTTTAGAAAAGGACTCCCTTGAAAGCGATGATATTTTTAGAATAGCATCAATGACAAAACCTATTGTTTCTGTTGGCCTCATGATGCTGTATGAAGAAGGTAAGTTTCAATTAGATGATCCTGTTTATAAATATATTCCTGAATTTAAAAACTTAACAGTTAAAAAAAGAAAGAAAACAAAACCTGTAAAAAATCATGTCAAAATAATCGATTTATTAAGACATTCTGCAGGTCTTAATTTTAAAGGACCTGAGGATTATAGAAAAGTCATTAACATGAACTTGGAAGAGTACACAAAAGATGCGGTAAAAACTCCTTTAAAATTTGAGCCAGGCACAACATGGTGGTATAGTTCTTCCACGGATATATGTGGATATTTAATTGAGGTCTTGTCTGGTCAAAAATTAGATGTCTATTTAAAAAATAAAATATTTGATCCATTAAAAATGGATGATACTTCTTTTAATTTACCCAAAAAGAAAATTGATAGATTAACAACTTTGTATGTCGTTGGAGAAAACAAAGAACTAGTTTCTTTTGATAATAAATCTAACTCTCCATTTAAAGACAAAGTCATTTTATTAAATGGCTCTGGGGGATTACTTTCTACAACTGAAGATTATCTTAAGTTTTCAGTAATGCTTTTAAACAACGGTTCTTCAAATGTTAAGCAAATAATTAAAAAAGAAACTCTTGATTTAATGAAATTTGATCATTCTATGGGGCTAAAATATAAAAGATTAGCTTTTGGTAAAAAGAAAGGGTTTGGTTTAGGTTTTGAAGTTGTTAAAGAAGACGATACTAAGTTTGGATCAAAAGGAACTTTTGGTTGGGGCGGAATGTTTGGGACTTATTTTAGAGTTGATCCCAAAGAAAATATGGTTTACATATACATGACACAATCTTTTGAAACTTATAGATTGAAGTTAGCTGATAAATTTAGAGGCCTAGTTTACGAATCAATAATAGAATAATTTATTTATTTTCTTTTAAAATACGATTTTGCTCCTCTAGTAAAGAGTTCATGTCCATAAGTAATTGAATATTTTTTGGAGTTGATATTGATTTATCAGTTGGATCCTCAGCTTTTTTATTAAGTCTATTTATAAATTTAACCACCATAAAAATTGTAAATCCAACAATTAAAAAGTCTAAAAAAGTTTCTACAAACTGTCCATACCTTATTGCAACTTCTTCAATCAAAAATACGCCTTCGCTATTAGTTTGAGACTCTCTAAGTATTATTTTTTTACTCTCTAAATTTATTCCATTTGAAAGCAAAGAAAGGGGCGGTAATAAAACTTTCTTTACTAATACATCAATTACTTTATTAAAAGAGGCTCCTATAATTATACCAATTGCCATGTCTATCATATTCCCTTTGACTGCAAATTCCTTAAATTCTTGAATTAGTTTCATATTAATTTTTATATAACTAAATATAGTAAATATGTTTATTTGTTATATTTATTGAAATCAACCTTATAACTTATTTATTTATGAAAAAATTATTTAAACTATCTATTCTAGCATTATTATTTATTGTTGCTTCTTGTAATGCTCCTGTAGACAAAAACCCTGAATTTGAGGCTAACGTTGAAACTGCAAAAAGTTTTATGATTGCTCACGGGACTGATGATATTGCAGCACAAACAGAAATGCTTCATAACGATTTACTTTGGCAACCGCCAATGTATGGTGCTGATCAGTATGGGAAAGCCGAACACATTGAAGCGCTAAAAGTGTATCAAAACATGTTAGACGATATATTATATACAGCTGACAATTGGCTTCCTGGGGTTAACGCAGAAACTGGAGAATTAGACGGAAGTGTTAGAACTTATGGCACATGGACTGGAGTTCATGTAGAAACTGGTCAAGCGTTTAGTCTTACATCATACCATACTATGGATTTTACTGATGGTAAAATTTCGGCTGGTGGAGACTATTTTGATGTAGGTGGATTTTTTGCTTCGTTTGAAAGTGCTACTGAGTAATTAATACGCTAGTCATAAAAACAACTATTAAAACTCCTTGATTTATTTAGGGAGTTTTTTTATTAATCTAGCGAATCGTAATGAGGCTATTAAACCTATTACGGAAAACACTACTAATATTAAATAAACATATTGATGTCCAACAACACCTGGATATGTATCCAATAAATATCCCATTATAGGCCCTGCAAAAATATCAGGACTATATCCGACAACAGAAATCAGCCCAACTGCTGTTCCTGTAAGTGCAAAAGGGACTTTAGCTTCTTTTAAAACCGCAAAATATAGTGCTCGAATTGAGTAGGTTCCGACTGCTAATACCACTAAAGACAAGAAAAATATAAAATTCATATCAGGTTGAATAAAACCTAATGAAAAAATTACCGCTCCAATTAACATAGTAATAAATCCAAAAATTATCCAAAACATATTTTTAGTTTTATCGGCTAATAGCCCTATCATAATACATACAATTGGTCGTAAATACAATTGTACGGCACCTACTTTTGCTGCTTCAATTTGATCATAAAACATTACTTCAGAGGCGTACAAAGAATAAATGTCCGTCACCTTATATCCAACATAAGCACACATTATTATTATCATTAATAGCCATATTGATTCATTCTTTAAAACATGTTTAATGTTGGTTAGTGAATTTAAAGAGGATTTAACATTTGTGCTTTTTTCTTCAGAACTTCTTAAAAAAATAAAAACTAATAGTCCAATAAAAGCAACCATAAAAGAAGAGAATAATATAACATATCTAAATGCTTCTTGTCGTTCAATTACAGATGCTGATTCAATATCAGTAGTTAGTATTATTGAAAAAATAAATACTCCAATGCTACCCATTGATGCGGCTACAATCCCTCTCCCACCGTCTAAAAAACCAAATGCCTTACCTTGATTATTATCGCCCCCCCACAAACGAGTAGCTTTAATCATTGCTCCCCAGAACAAAAACACACTTGTAAAACCCCAATAACCGTATAAAATCTGTAAAGTTTTATAGGACGGGTAAGAGGCTAAAACAAGACCTCCAAGAGCAGTTAAAAACAAAGCTGATGACATTAATTTTCTAGGCGAATATTTATCTGTAATTACACCCCCATATACATATGATAAAAGCGCTACAATTCCGTAAACGGAAAATAAACTTCCCAATTGAAAATTATTCAATTGAAATACATCTAGAAATGTTGGTCTAAAAACTCTGGACAAAACATAGGGAAGAAAATAAATAAATTCCCCTGAAAGTATAAGTAAGGCTAAAATTAAAAACTTTTGTTTGTTTGTTTTGACTTTCACTATAGTCTAAAGTACAATTTAAAAAAAGACTTAACTGTTAAGGGATTATTAATTGATTAGACTAAAAATTATTAATTTAAAAATTTTTAATGGCAAAAAATGCATAATTAATAATAATTAAACACTTGTTATGCTTTAACTAATTAATAGTCAATTAATTAGTTAGATTCGAAATAAATAAAATTTAAACATGAGTTATATAGATAATGTAATTATAGAAAATCAAGCCGAGATAACTAACGCAATTGATACGGTTTGGGTTGCTCTTTGTGCAGCTTTAATCTTTTTTATGGAAGGTGGATTTGCTTTACTTGAATCGGGCTTTGTAAGATCAAAAAACGCAATGAGTATTATTGCTAAAGTATTTATTGATATTATATTCGGAGGAATTATTTTTTATATAGTTGGCTTTGGAATTGCTTATGGATCTTCAAACGGATGGTTTGCTTTTGATGTTGGAATTTCAGAAAATGATCTTGGTCTAGGCTTAACAGTATCAAATCAACTTTTTTGGTTTATTCAACTAGGTTTTGCAGTAGCGGCTATTTCGATTGTTTCTGGAGCATTAGCTGAAAGAATGAAGCTTTGGTCATACACTGTATTAGTTTTAGTTTTTTGCGGAATTATGTACCCTATGGTAGCTAATTGGGTATGGAATCCTAATGGCTGGTTAGCTGTTGCTGGGTTTAATGATTTTGCTGGGTCTGCTGCAGTACATGCTATGGGTGGTTTCGCAGCTTTGGCAGCTGCAATGGTTTTAGGTCCAAGATTAGGAAAATATCAAAAAAACGGAAAAGCAAACTCAATTCCTGGACATAATATTCCCCTAGCTGCTATTGGATGTTTTATCCTGTGGTTTGGTTGGTTTGGATTCAATCCAGGGTCAACTTTAGGAGCAGTTGGGAATTGGGATCTTATTGGAAAAGTTGTTACTAATACATTTTTAGCTTCTGCTGCAGGTGGTATTTCTACTATGATCTATACTCAATTTAGATATGGATTAATTGATATAACAATGGTTATAAACGGAGTACTAGCTGGCCTAGTTTCAATTACTGCTGGATGTAATGTGGTAGATGCGAACTCTGCAATTTTTATTGGTTTAGTGGCCGGTGTATTAGTTGATGTCGCTGTACAGGTTATAGACAAAATGAAAATTGATGATCCTGTTGGAGCTATTGCAGTACATGGGGTTAATGGATTCTTTGGTGCTGTTGCTGTAGGTTTGTTTGCAACAGAAAATGGGTTATTATTCTCAGGTGATTCTACTTTATTTTTAGTTCAATTAAAGGGTGTTTCTGTAATTGCACTTTTTTCCTTTACTTTTACTTACGTTGTAATGCAAGTAATTAAAAAAACAACAGGTGTTAGAATTTCAGTTGAAGAAGAAAGAGTTGGAATTGATGCAGCATCTTTTGGTATAGAATCTTATTCTAATTTCGAATAATTATAAAATTAAAAATTATGAAAAAAGTTGAAGCTATAATTAGACCCTCAAAACTAAAAGCTATTCAAAAAGGTTTAAAAAATATAGATATTCCATGCATTACTGTAATTCCAGTCTCAGGGACTGGGTTGCAAAAAAGTTATACAAAAATGTATCGTGGGACAGAACAGTCGTTAGCATTGCAAAACAGAACAATGATTATTTGTGTAATTAGTGATGAGAATTTAGAGAAATGTGTTGATACAATTTTAGAATTTGGTTCTGATGGACAAGTAGGTGATGGTAAAATTTTTATTTATGATGTTCAAGACGCAATACGTTTAAGTACTAAGGTCAGAGGTGATCAAGCTATTTTATAATATCAAAATTCTTTTCAAAAAGAATTTTGATCAGTTGAGATATTTATTTTAAATTAGAACTTTACACAAATACAATTTTTATAATTGGTATTTTACTTATAGCCAGAGAATCAAACACAAATGTTGAAAAAAAGATTGAAACAGATGTTATGGATTACTATGGCATAGAAAACTATGGTAGAATCCCGGATAAAAAATCCTAAAAAATTTAAAATGGAATTTAATATTATATATATTAAAGAATAATGAATAGCATAGACGTAGTTATAATAGCTCTTTATATTATTTTAACCGTTGGAGTTGGTATTTGGGTTTCCAAAAAAGCCTCTAAGGGGCTCGATTCATATTTTCTTGGTGGAAAATCTATCAAATGGTATTTTTTAGGTTTGAGTAATGGATCTGGAATGTTTGACGTTTCTGGAACGGCCTGGATGGTGGGAATTTTATTCTTATATGGAGTAAAAAGTTTTATGTTTATGTGGCTTTGGCCTATTTGGAATCAGATTTTTATCATGATGTTTTTAGCCGTATGGATTCGAAGGTCAAATATAATGACTGGATCAGAATGGATTTTAACACGGTTTGGTGATAAAAAAGCGGGTAGGGCCTCACATTTAATTGTTGCCATTTTCGCTGTTATTGCTGCTGTTGGTTTTATTGCCTATTTTTTTGAAGGTGTAGGTAAGTTCATGGCCATTATATTGCCATGGGACCTTACTTTACAACTTAGTGAATCTTTGCTTTTAAATTCGGAGCAATCCTATGCCTTAATTATTATATTTTTAACAACAATTTACACTATTAAAGGAGGAATGTTTTCTGTGGTTGCAACAGAAGTATTGCAGTATGGTATCATGGTTATTGCAGGAGTATTGGTTGCTGGGTATGCTTTTTTTGTAATAAGTGATGCTGAAATAAATAATGTAATTACAGCGGAATGGCGAAACGTATTTTTTGGATGGGAGCTCGATACCCATTGGAGTGCAAAATATCAGGCCTTCAACGATTTAATAGACTCTGAAGGTTTTAAAATGTTTGGAGCCTTAATAGGAATGACTTTATTTAAAGGTTTTTTTGCAAGTATAGCAGGACCAACGCCAAGTTTTGATATGCAAAGAATTCTGTCAACAAAGAACGTTAAAGAAGCTGCGTATATGTCTGGTTTTACAAACTTGATCTTATTTATTCCACGATATTTATTAATAGGAGGAGTTGTTGTAATCGCTTTAGTTGCTTTGAGTCCTGAAATGATTAGTAATCCATTTTTAAGTGGAGGTGATTTAGAAGTGCTGTTGCCAAAAGTTATAAATTTTCATATCCCTGTAGGTCTTAAAGGCTTGTTATTAGCAGGTTTATTAGCCGCTTTTATGTCCACCTTTTCAGCATTTGTGAATGCGGGTCCTGCATATATAGTAAATGATATTTATAAGAAATATTTCAAACCAAACGCTAGTGATAAACATTATATAAAAGCAAGTCACATAGCTTCTTTAGCATTGGTCGCTTTGGGAGTCTTTATGGGGTTTTTCGCAGACTCTATTAATTCATTGACTCTTTGGATTACATCTGCACTTTTTGGAGGTTATGTAGCTTCAAATTTTTTAAAGTGGATTTGGTGGAGGTTCAATGGTTGGGGCTATTTTTGGGGAATGTTATCAGGTTTAATAATCGCCTCTTTACAGTTTTTCATGGATCAAAATAAAGAAAATTTTAGTGAGGGGACTTTGCTATATGACGCATCGCACATGCAGGCAATTTACCTGTTTCCAATTATTTTTATAGTTTCATTGATCGGATCTTTTTTAGGGACTTATTTAACAGCACCTACTGCTATGGATACTTTAAAATCATTTTATAAATCAGTAAGACCTTGGGGATGGTGGGGACCTGTGCACAGAGAACTCTTAAAAGAAGATTCTGATATTAAAAAAAATACAGACTTTTGGAAAGACATGTTAAATTGTGCTATTGGTATTATTTGGCAGTCTAGTATGATTGTAATGCCTATATATTTTGTGATTAGAGATTATCCGAAGACCCTCATTTCTTTAGCTGTATTTATAATAACCTCAATTATACTAAAATATACTTGGTGGAATAAGATTCAAAAAATCGTTGATTAAATAAATTCTAACAAACAGAAAAAATAAAAATGAAAAATTTCCCTTGGCAAGATAGACCAGAACAAAGTTCAGATGTGATGTGGAGGTATACAAAAAACCCAATAATAGGTAGATATTCAATTCCGACTTCTAACAGTATATTTAATAGCGCTGTAGTTTCTTTTAAAGATGGTTTCGCAGGGGTTTTTAGGTGTGATAACAAAGCGGTTCAAATGAATATTTTTGCTGGATTTAGTAAAAACGGTATCGATTGGGATATTAATCATAGTCCTATTGTAATGAATCCAGGAAATACTAAAATGATTGAATCTGATTATAAATATGACCCTCGTGTTGTATTTATTGAGGATAGATATTGGATTACTTGGTGTAATGGTTATCATGGACCTACAATAGGTATTGGTTACACATTTGATTTTAAAGAATTCTTTCAATGCGAAAACGCCTTTTTACCTTTTAATAGAAACGGCGTCTTATTTCCACAAAAAATAAATGGAAAATACGCTATGCTAAGTCGACCTAGCGATAATGGGCATACTCCTTTTGGAGATATTTATATTAGTTATAGTCCTGATATGAAATACTGGGGAGAACACCGTTGTGTAATGAAAGCGACACCTTTTGAAGATAGTGCTTGGCAATGCACAAAAATTGGAGCAGGACCAATTCCTATTTTAACTGATGAAGGTTGGTTGGTGATTTACCATGGAGTGATTAATACTTGTAACGGTTTTCGTTATGCTATGGGTTCAGCTTTGTTAGATGAAAACGAACCTGATAAAGTAAAATATAGAACACAACCTTATTTATTGGGTCCTGCTGAACAGTAC
>CAJIZJ010000057.1 GCA_905181825.1 uncultured Flavobacteriaceae bacterium | reverse complement strand
TAACTTCTTCCTTAACTTCAGCAAATGCTGCACTACGTTCTGCTTTTGAAGTCCCCTTTTTAGCGATTGCATAACACTTGTCATACGCTAAAGCATGAATACGTTGCTCTAAGTCTTCATTGACTTCAGCAGTGTCATATTCACGAACTTCTTTCTTTCCAAATGCTTCTGCAAGACGTACCTGCGCAGCGACTTGAATTTTAATAGCTTCATGTGCAAACTTGATTGCATCTGCCATTTCTTCTTCAGAAACTTCATCCATTTCACCCTCTACCATCATCACAGAATCTGCAGAGGCACCGATCATCATTTCAAGATCAGAATCTACTAATTGTGCACGGCTTGGGTTGATTACGAATTCACCATTTACACGAGCAACACGTACTTCGGAAATTGCACATTCAAATGGAAAATCACTTAATTGAATAGCTGCAGATGCGGCTAAACCAGCTAAAGAATCAGGCATTACATCTTCGTCATGAGACATTAACTGAATCATTACTTGTGTTTCTGCATGGTAATCTTTTGGAAATAACGGACGTAATACACGATCCACTAAACGCATTGTTAGGACTTCTCCATCACTAGGGCGTGCTTCTCTTTTGAAGAATCCACCGGGATAGCGTCCTGCTGCTGCAAATTTTTCACGATAATCTACAGTTAAAGGTAGAAAATTTACATCAGATTGTTTGTAGTTTGAGACCACAGTACATAACAACATGGCTTTACCCATTTGTACAACTACGGATCCATGGGCTTGCTTTGCGAGCTTACCCGTTTCGATAGAGATTTCTCTTCCATCGCCGAGGTCTATGACCTCTTTAAATACTTTTGGTATCATAATTTTTTGTTCTAATTAAACATTGGTGTTGTGTTGTTGTCGTTGTGGTGTGACCAATGAAAAACTCTAATTAGCTTCTTCTATTATTTATGAACTTTAAAAGTGTTAAAACCTTAAAAAAAAACCACGCAGAAAGCGTGGTTTTTTATATTATTTCCTTAATCCTAATTCTTTAACAATCGCACGATATCTTAAGATATCAGACTTCATTAAGTAGTCTAATAATGAGCGACGCTTTCCAACTAGTTTAACTAGTGAACGTTCTGTGTTATAATCTTTACGGTTTTGTTTCAGGTGACTTGTTAAATGGTTTATTCTTTCTGTGAATAAAGCAATTTGTCCTTCAGAAGATCCCGTGTCTTTGGCATCTTTTCCGTGTTTTTTAAAGAGTTTCTCTTTAGCTTCTTTTGTTAAATACATTCCAATATTATTTAAATAATTTTTATGCGAATAATTACGTCTATCGTAATCAAGTGTCAAATATAATAATTTTGTTTGAATTAGAAACCTATTGTTGATACTATTAGGCTCTAAGGGGTTGATTTGAAATTAAATCAATGTACTGATTGACTTTATTTTTTAGTTCATTTCGGTGTGTGATAAAATCAAGAAAGCCATGTTCCATAACAAATTCAGCAGTTTGAAAGCCATCAGGTAATTCTTTTCCAGTGGTATCGCGAACAACACGAGGTCCTGCAAAACCGATAAGTGCTCCCGGCTCACTAATATTGATATCCCCTAACATTGCAAATGAGGCTGTAGTACCTCCAGTAGTTGGGTCAGTACAAAGTGATATGTAAGGAATGCCTGCTTCTGCTAATTGAGCTAATTTTACGGAGGTTTTAGCAAGTTGCATCAAAGAAAGTGCAGCTTCCATCATTCTGGCACCGCCAGACTTTGATATAATCATGAAAGGTAGTTTCTTGTTAAGAGCATGGTCCGCCGCACGAGAAATTTTTTCTCCTACAACAGATCCCATAGATCCACCAATAAAGCTAAAATCCATACAAGCAATTACTATTTTTTTTCCTTTAGATTTCCCAACGGCAGTTCGGACAGCATCTTTAAGGTTTGTTTTTAATTGCGCTGCTTTAAGACGATCCGTATATGCTTTTTTGTCCGTAAACTTTAAAGGATCCTTGGAAGTAACATTACAGTCTAGCTCGGTGAATTTATTATCATCAAAAAGCATTTCAAAGTATTCGTTACTTCCAACGCGTACGTGGTACCCATCTTCAGGACTGACATAGAAATTTCTTTCTAGCTCATCTGTTTCAATGATTTTTCCAGTTGGAGATTTATACCAAAGTCCCTTTGGCGTATCTCGTTTCGCCTCTGTTGGAGTTTGAATTCCTTTATCTTTTCTTTTGAACCAAGCCATATAATTTGTATCTAAACTGTAAAATTAAAGTACAAAACTACACAATTTTTATAATGTATCGACATTATTTAAGTCTTCAAAAGCTTTTTTAAGTCTACTGATGAATGCTTTTTCTCCTTCACGTAACCAACGTCTTGGATCGTAATATTTTTTATTAGGAACGTCATCTCCTTCAGGATTACCAATTTGGGCCGCTAAATACGCTTCATTTGTTTTGAATTCATCTCGAACCCCTGTCATAAAAGCATATTGCATATCAGTATCGATATTCATTTTGATTACTCCGTAAGAAATACCTTCTCTAATTTCCTCAACAGTAGAACCTGAGCCTCCATGAAATACAAAATCTATATGGTTTTCTGAAACTCCATATTTTTCTGTAATATGTTCTTGAGAGTTTTTAAGAATTTTTGGAGTTAGTTTAACATTACCAGGCTTATAAACTCCGTGAACATTTCCAAAAGCAGCTGCGATGGTAAATTGGTCACTTACTTTGCTTAGTTCTTCATAGGCATAAGCAACTTCTTCTGGCTGTGTATATAGCTTAGAAACATCAACATCGCTATTGTCTACGCCATCTTCTTCTCCACCTGTAATTCCTAATTCTATTTCTAACGTCATGCCCATTTTTGACATACGTTCTAAATAAGTTTTACAGATTTCTATATTTTCTTCAATAGGCTCTTCAGATAAATCTATCATGTGAGAGCTGTATAAGGATTTTCCTGTTTGTGCAAAATGAGCTTCACTAGCATCTAGTAAGCCGTCAATCCAAGGAAGTAATTTTTTAGCACAATGGTCTGTATGCAGAATCACTGGTACACCATAAGCTAATGCCATTTCATGAACGTGTTTAGCTCCTGCAATTGAGCCCGCGATCGCTGCCTTTTGACCTTCGTTAGAAAGACCTTTCCCCGCGTTAAACACACCACCTCCATTTGAAAATTGAATAATCACTGGGGCATTTAAATCTTTGGCAGTTTCTAAAACACCGTTTATGGAGTTAGATCCAATGACATTTACTGCTGGAAGCGCAAAGCCTTTTTCTTTAGCAAGTTTAAAAATCTCTTGAACTTCGCGGCCTGTAGCAACGCCTGGTTTGATGTTGTGACTCATTTTGTTTGTTTTTGTTGTAGGTGTAAAAGTAATGATTTTATATAGTTACGTAAAATTTATCGAATAGGATTCGTTGTTTTTTGTACGAAAACGATATCGCTAAACTTAGGGTTTAGAAAGGGTAATTTATCCCAATATTGTATACAGCATTACTGAAATTAAAATCATTAAGCCAGCGTTTGCTATTTCCGTAGGTAGGATCATATGCTTTAAAACCAGTGTCCAGCCTTAAGATGAAAAAATCAAAGTCATAACGAAATCCAAATCCAGCTCCAACAGCAAGATCTTTTAAAGATTCAATATTGTTAAAGGTAGCTTTTTGGTCTGTTACATCGTCTAACACATTCCAGATATTTCCTGCGTCTGTAAAAAATGCACCGTTCATTTTTCCAAATAACTTAAACCGATATTCAAAACTAAAGGCCAGTTTCATGTTGGCCTCATTAAACTCATTGTTGTTATCTGAGGTTCCTGGTCCAAGGTCATAGGCTGTCCACGCTCTGTTATCATTAGATCCACCAGCAAAAAAACTTTTAGAAAAAGGTATACTAGAGGCATTATTAAAAGGGATTGCAATCCCGAAAAAACTTCTTAATGCCAATACATTACTGCCTCCTAAATCCCAGAGTTTAATCTGGTCAACTTCGGTTTTTATGTATTGAGAAAATGGCACTCCGTTAACTTCATAAGCACCATCTGTATTATTTTTAAGGTCTAATAGTTCCGAAAAATTATAAAGTAAGTTTCCAGCAAATTCAAACTTAAGTCTGAAAATTGAGAAATTGGTATCAAAAGCATTCTCTTTACTATTGCGTACATAATTAAAGTTACTGGCAAGTATAAAGTTGTTTTGTGTTAAACGATTTTTACGTTCTTTAATGTTTCTAACAGTTTGAAAATCATTTGGATTTGAGTTTTGAAAATTGTTGTCAGCACTTACCAGATTAATGAATTCATCTGCCATAGATATCATTAATTCTGGCTGTCCACCAGAGTTGGTTGTAATAAAACTAGATGGTGTGTTATAGCTTTCAATAGCAATATTATCTAGACGACTAAACGAGTTTTGATATACGCTAAAATAATTTTCTGGATTCAGGTTTCTAACGAATTGAAAATTAATAAGATCGAGTGTATTCGTTACCTTTTTAGATGCAAACCATTTATAGCTAAGAACTCCATTAAAAGTTTGTTTGTCAAGACCGATGTTTGTTTGTCCCGTAAAACCTGTGCTAATTCGCGTACTTGGAGACATGTATTTTGGAATTATTTTTTCTGTTTTAAACGGGAAAAATAAGCGTGGTATATTAAGTTTAATGTCTGCTCCAAGTTCATTGATGTCAAAAAATTTCTGTCCAGTTTTTGCACCATCTTTAGAAGCACCAACAGCCCCAAGCACCGACACTTCGAAAGTTTCAGCACCCTTAAAGAAGTTTCTAATAACAACACCAGAAGAAAATGAAAGTCCCACTTTTTGAATATTACTTTGTGATACATTAACGTCAAAACCTATTCCGTATTTTTTCTTTGGAATTAAATAAATATTAGCAGTTAGGGTAGAGTCTCCATCGTTTTCTTTGTATTCTATATTTGGATATTTAAACGTTCTTAACTCATTTAAATAGCGATATGTTCTCGAGCGATCTAAATCTTTAAAAAGGCTTCCTTTAGCAATCAATATCGCATTAGTTAGTGCTCCAGGTTTGTAGTTTAATTTTTCATAAGCATATACATTGTAGTTGTCAAAGTTTACGGAATCATTAATTGTTTTTGAGCGGTTCTCAAATGTTGAGTCTGTAAAAATATTAACATCTTTAATCGTGTATGTTTGAAATGGCACTCTTACAATTGAGTCATCATTTCGGATAATTCTATTTTGTATCTGGACAGTTACATCAACCTTTTTCTCAGTACCAATGGTATCATTTTCAAATCTTATATAGTCTTGGGTGAAATGAAAAGCCCCCAAATTTCTAAATGCTGTTGTAAGTCGACTCCGTTCTTCTTCAAAGTTGGAAATTAAAAACTGATCTCCTTTTTTTAATTTTGAGCTTGACTTTAAGTTTTTGTATAGCGAATCAATAACGGGAGATTCTATTTTCTCTGAAATCGATCCAATATGATACGGATCTCCAGTATTAATTTCAAAAGTTAATTTAGCCTTTTTGGAGCCTATTGTGTCTACTTTAAAGTCAATCTTTCTGTCAAACCATCCATTTGAGAAATAATAGCGTTCAAGATTTGTTATTGTTTTATTGATTTTTAATGAATCTAGTAAGTTTGGTTTTTCTCCAGTTTTCTTCAACCATTGATTAATTCCAATTGAAGAGGCTTTTAATTGGTCAAGTTGTTTTTTAGAAAGTCTAGAAATCAGTTTTTTTTCGCGCTTAGGTTTTTTGTGTAACCAGAATTCAAACAAAGAGTCTCTGTTTGGTCTAGCTAGATTATAAATATGTAGTTGGAGTGGAATTCCAAATAATTGGGTATTCTTTTTCTGAAATGATAGCTTAGAGAGTGCTTCTGTTTTTCTTTTTTGACCATTTACAAAAAAACTATTTTCTGTCAATAAGTAATCAGTTGGCCCAACTCTTTTCACTACATTACATGCAGTAAAAAAAGTGATCAATATGCATCCAGCGATTATTTTTTTCAGAGTTTCTTTCAACAATCAATAAATAAAATTTAGATTTACTGTCTAAATTATTAATAACCAAAAGTACATTTTTTAGATGTTAACTAAAAACCAAATAAAGTTAATCCACAGTCTCAGTCAAAAAAAATTCCGTGTACAGCATCAGATGTTTGTTGTTGAAGGAGTTAAAGTGGTTCAAGAGTTTTTAAATTCTAATTACAAATTGGTTGAAGTCTTTTCAACAGACATTAGTTACTCTAAATTTAGCTCAAATTTTACTAAAGTCAGTTCAAAAGAATTATCTAAAATAAGCAATTTTAGCAGCCCTAATAAGGTCTTGGCTACGTTTCAAATCCCTTCTCCGTCTAAGGTTAATTGGTCGGGACTTGTATTGGCATTAGATGCTATTAATGATCCTGGAAACCTAGGAACTATTATTCGTCTTTGCGATTGGTTTGGAATTGGAGATTTAGTTTGTAGCGAAACGACTGTTGATTGCTATAATTCGAAAGTTGTGCAGTCTAGTATGGGGTCTCATAGCCGGGTTAATATAACTTATGCAAATTTAGAAATTGTCTTGGCAGATTCCAAGGTTTGTTATGGTGCCTTTATGGATGGAGTCTCTATATATCAAGAGGAATTAGCTGAGACAGGGGTTATTGTGCTAGGTAATGAAGCTAATGGTATATCAAAAGAAATTGAAGCGCTAATGGATTCGCGTCTTTCCATTCCACGATTTGGAAGCTTTAAACAAACAGAAAGCTTAAATGTTGCTAACGCAGCGGCCATTATATTAAGTGAATTTAAGAGAAACGTTACTGAAATGTAAAGTTAATAAACAAGCCCCTTGTTTGCATTTGTGAAAGATTACTAGTCCAAGGACTGTTGGGATCAACATCATTTACTAATTCATCTTGCATTGAGAAAACACCACGGATTGAAGGGGTGAATTTAAACCATGTCAAATAGAGATCTATCCCAATGCCAAGTTCGTAATAAAGATTGTTTTTTGTAACTCTAAAATTGTTTTTACTATTGTCGTCTGGATTGTTCTCTTGGCTAGACAAGTTTAAACCGGTTGATACACCACCTACTATAAAAGGTTTGATATTATTAATTCTTTTTGTCGAGAATTTCACAAGAAGAGGGATGTGAACAAAGGTTGATTGTATTTCACGAATTAAGTCTTTTTCTTCATAAGAAATTCCATTGAAAAAGGTATTGCTGAAATTTAATTCTCGTCTAGAAATTACTAACCCAGGTTCCAAACGAATATCTATGTAGTCATTGATCCTAATATTCCCAATCAAACCGACGTTTAGACCGGTAGATTTAAGGACTTGAACATCTTTAACGTCTGAAGTGTAGTCGATGTTATAATCATAAACATTAAACCCTAAATAATACCCATATGAAAAACGAGGTTTGTCAAAGTTTTCATTATTCAGTACTTTTTCTCTACTAAACAACTGAGCTGAGATAGACTCCGAGGAAATTAAAACAACAATCAACAACAAAAACTTCTTCATACTTATTTTTTTGTGGCACTATAAATAGTGGCAACTCCAAATGTTTGAGGAAATGCCTTACAATTAGTAAACCCAGTTTTTTTTAAAATATTGTTAAAGGCCTGTCCATAAGGGAATTTTGAAGCAGATTCACTTAAATAACGATAGGCTGATTTATCTTTTGAAAATAATCTTCCAATAAGAGGAAGTAGGGCTTTAGTATAAACATAGTAGCCTTGTTTAAAAGGGAATTTAACAGGGATAGAAGTTTCTAAAACAACAAATAGTCCATCTGGCTTTAACACTCTTAAAATTTCAGCTAAGCCTATTTCTAGATTTTCAAAATTACGGACACCAAAAGCAACTGTAATAGCATCAAATGAGTTATCGTCAAAAGGGAGGTTTTCTGAGTCTCCAACAACCATTTCAATAGTATTATCTAGTTGCTTTTTTAATATTTTTTTGCGACCTACATCAAGCATGCCTTCACTAATATCGAGCCCAATAATTTGAGAAGCGTCAGTTTTAGTTAAATTAATTGCCAGATCCCCTGTTCCTGTTGCAATATCAAGAATGTTTGTGGGTTTTTTTTCAGAAATAATCTGGACTACTTTATGACGCCATTTTATATCAATACCAAATGAAATAACTCTATTTAAATCGTCATATTCGTTGGAAATTGTATCAAACATTTTAGCAATTTGTTGTTTCTTGCTAAGCGCACTATCTTTGTAAGGAGTTATTTTTTCAGACATATGTATTGAGAACTTCTTCTTTATTAAATTCAACGCAAAGAAATGCAATTCATAAACAAATCCCTAAAAATAACGTATATTTGCTTATCTAATTAACTGATAATTAATGAAAATTATTATAGCTGGTGCAGGTGAAGTTGGATTTCATTTAGCAAAGCTTTTGTCTTATGAATCACAAGAGATTACTCTAATAGATTTAGATAAAGACAGCCTTGCATATGCGGACAACCATTTAGATATTAAAGTCATCAAGGGTGATGCTACTTCAATTTCAGTGTTGAAAGATGCTAGGATTCTTAATTCTGATTTATTTATTTCTGTAACTTCTTCCGAAACCTCTAACATTACTTCTTGTGTTTTAGCTAAACAATTAGGCGCTAAGCGTACCATAGCTAGAATCTCCAATCCTGAATTTATTAATCACAAAGAAGAAGTTGGTTTCACTAAATTTGGTATTGATGAACTGATTTCACCAGAATCCCTTGCAGCTTCAGAAATTGAATTATTGCTTAGTCAGTCGGTTTTTAATGACACTTATGAGTTTGAGGATGGGGCACTAACAATGCTTGGTCTTTCACTTTCTAAAGATGCTAAAATCATAAACAAATCGGTTAAAGTAGCAGCTCAATTACTTTCAGACATTCACTTTATTCCCATAGCGATTCAGCGATCGGGCTCTCATTCAACAATTATTCCTAGGGGAGATACCGTTTTTAATGATGGAGATCGTGTTGTTTTTATCACCTCCAAAGGAGGTGATGAGGAATTATGTAGGCTTACAGGAAAACAGAAAACTGAAATCAAAAATATTATGATTTTAGGCGGTGGTAAAATTGGATACAAAACAGCTTGTGACCTCTCAAAAAACTTCAATATTAAGCTCGTTGAAAAAATTAAGGATAGAGCGTTTGATTTAGCAGAACAACTCCCTGATACTTTAGTTATTCATGGCGATGGTAGAAATGTGGATCTTTTAGAGGAAGAAAACATTAAAGATATGGATGCCTTTATTTCGGTAACAGGTAATTCGGAAGCTAATATTATGTCTTGTTTAGTGGCCAAGTCTAAAGGAGTCAAGAAAACAATTGCTTTAGTCGAAAACATGGACTACTACGAGTTGTCACACTCAATAGGAATCGATACTCTAATTAATAAGAAACTTTTAGCGGCTAATAGTATTTTCAGATACATAAGAAGGGGTGAAGTTGTTGCTATGACCAAGCTGAGTAACATGGAAGCAGAATTACTTGAGTTTGTTGTTAAGCCGACCTCTAAAATATGTAATAAATATATTAAAAAAATAGAATTCCCACTATCTGCAACCATTGGTGGTGTTATACGAAATGAAGAAGGGTTCATTGCTCTTGGAGACTTTAAAATTGTTTCTGGAGATCGTGTTGTTGTTTGTTGTTTACCACAGTCTATAAAAAAAGTAGAGAGTTATTTTGACTAAACCTATCCTTAAATGAAACTCAATTATAAAATTATTTTTCACTTTTTCGGACTCTTGTTGCTATTTAATGGAGGGTTTATGCTCCTTGCAGCATTATTAAGCTTTTGTTATAAAGATGGTGCAACATTTAAGTTGTTTCTAGCGGGAATTTCGGTTTTAGCGTTTGGTGTATTAACTATGTTATGTACCAAAAATCATACAAAAGAAATGAACAAGCGCGAAGGCTATTTAGTGGTGGCTTTTGGCTGGATTGTCATGACACTATCTGGAACTTTGCCTTATTTATTTACTGGAGCTATACCAAATTTTTCAAATGCAGTATTTGAAACAATTTCAGGATACACTACAACGGGTTCCACCATCCTAAATGACATTGAAGCACTCCCAGAGGGCGTGTTGTTTTGGCGTAGTTTAACCCATTGGATTGGCGGGATGGGAATCATTGTTTTAGCAATCGCTATTTTACCTCTTCTAGGAATAGGAGGAATGCAGCTTTTTGCAGCAGAAGCACCTGGGCCAAGTGCAGATAAACTACACCCAAGAATTACAGATACTGCCAAAAGACTTTGGCTTATTTATTTTGGCTACACTGCAGCAGAAACGTTGCTGCTTTCTGTTGCAGGTATGTCTTTTTTCGATGCACTTAATCATTCAATGAGTACCCTTTCAACAGGAGGTTTTTCCACCAAAAATGCAAGTGTTTCCTATTGGAATGACACCCCACTAATTCAATACATTATCATTCTATTTATGTTTTTGGCAGGTACTAATTTTGTATTGAGCTATTTTGCATTTAAAGGCAAAGTCAACAAGATAATTAACGACGAAGAGTTTATTTTATATTCTAAATTTATAATAGTTTTCACTCTTATAGTTGCCGGTATTATCTACTATAATTCATATTTAGACAATGTACTTGTTTTCGACCATCCCTTAGTTTTTGGGGCTGCGGAAGGCTCCATAAGGCATGCGCTTTTTCAGGTTGTAGCTATTATTACTACGACTGGATTTGTGACAGCGGATTATACGCTATGGTCACCATTTTTACTCGTATTTTTCTTTGGATTAATGTTTCTTGGAGGTTCTGCCGGAAGTACATCTGGAGGCGTCAAAGTCGTTCGGCATCTAGTACTTATAAAAAACGGATTCTTAGAATTTAAACGAAGCCTCCATCCAAGCGCAATTTTACCAGTGCGTTATAACAATAAATCGGTTTCTGGTGAAATTGTGTTTAATGTTCTTGGCTTCTTTATTCTTTACATGTTATCTTTTATAGTGGGGTCTTTGGGATTCGCATTTTTAGGCTTAGATTTTGAATCTTCTATTGGAGTTGCTGCCTCAAGTTTAGGGAATGTAGGGCCTGCCCTTGGAGAGTTTGGTCCTTCTAATAACTTTATTCAAATGCCAACAGCTGGAAAATGGTGGGCTTCTTTCTTAATGCTAATCGGTAGATTAGAATTATTCACAGTCCTTATATTATTCACTCCTTTCTTCTGGAGAAACCGTTAAGATTATAATTTAGCTAACTACCTTTTTTATCCGACTCATAGCTTCTTTTATTTGATCCTGGGAAGCTGCGTAAGAAATACGAATACAGTTTGGGTTTCCAAAGGCATCTCCTGTGACTGTAGCAACTAGAGCGGCTTCTAAGAGATACAATGAAAAGTCTGTGGCGTTTTTTATAAGTGTCCCATTAAGCGTTTTTCCAAAAAAAGCAGAAACATCAGGGAATACATAAAAAGCACCTTCTGGTGTATTACAGCTAAAGCCCTCAATGTCTTTTAATAAATTTAGAATCAAATCGCGACGCACTTCAAACTCATCAATCATATACTGAACTTTTGTAGGCGCTGCTTCCAATGCTGTAATAACAGCACGCTGAGCAATACAGTTTGCGCCACTTGTAATTTGACCTTGCATTTTATTACATGCCCGCGCAATAGCTTCTGGACCCCCTAAGAATCCAATACGCCATCCGGTCATGGCAAAGGCTTTAGAAACACCATTAATAGTAATTGTTCTATCATACATGTCATCAAATTCAGCCATGCTCGCATGACCTCCAATAAAATTAATATGTTCATAAATCTCATCAGATACGACATAAATATTAGGGTATTTCACTAATACATCTGCCAAAGCTCTGAGTTCTGCTTTACTGTAAACAGATCCACTTGGGTTACATGGCGAACTAAACCAAATCATTTTTGTCTTTGGAGTAATTGCAGCTTCTAATTGATAAGGGGTCATTTTGAAGTCGTTATCAATAGAAGTCATTACCTCTACTGGGACACCATCTGATAATTTAACAATGTCAGCGTAACTAACCCAGTATGGGCAGGGTAATATAACTTCGTCACCTTCATTAAGTAATACCAGAGCAACATTTGCTAAACATTGTTTGGCACCTGTAGACACTACAATCTGTTTAGGAGTGTAGCTAAGGTTATTGTCGCGCTTAAACTTGGTAATGACAGCCTCTTTAAGTTCGGCATATCCGTCTACTGGAGTGTATGAATTATAGTTTTCGTCAATAGCTGTTTTTGCAGCTTCCTTAATAAAGTCAGGCGTATTAAAGTCAGGTTCCCCTAAGCTTAGTCCTATAATATCTTTGCCTTCGGCTTTTAATTCTCTCGCTTTTGCCGCCATTGCTAATGTTGCAGAGGTGGCCATATTTAAAATTCTTTCAGAAAGTAATTGACTCATTGTATAATTTTTATGCTTGTATTGCGGGGTTCATTCCCATGTACTTTAGGTATTTAAAGTGGGCAATGATTGCTTTTCTTGTGGTTTTGTATTCGTTGTATGGTAAGTTGAATTCTAATGTCGTTTTCTTCACTATTTCTGCTATTTTTCCATAATGAATATGAGAGATGTTTGGAAAAATATGATGCTCAACCTGGTGATTTAATCCACCAGTAAACCAGTTGATTAGCTTGTTTTTTGGAGAAAAGTTTACAGTAGTTTTGAGCTGGTGTATAGCCCATGTGTTTTTTATAGTGCCATTGGCTTCAGGTAAAGGCATTTCTGCGTCGCCCATCACATGTGCTAATTGAAACACCATGCTTAATATAAGTCCAGCTGTATAATGCATTAAGAAAAACCCTAATAAAACTTTATACCAAGCCATGTCTAGTATTAACATTGGAAGTACTATCCATAAACCCCAGTAGACTACTTTTGATACGACAAGCTTACTCCAATTTAAAAAAGGATTAGGAAATTTTCCGTAAGAAAGTTTACGCTTCATAAAGCGTTTCATTTGAAAATAATCAGTTGTTGTAGCCCAGTTAATCGTTAATAAACCATATAATAATATAGAGTAAATATGTTGGAATTTATGATGACTCTTCCATTCAACATGTTTTGTGAACCTTAGAATACGACCAGCATCTAAATCCTCGTCATGCCCGTGAATGTTAGTATAGGTGTGGTGTAGAACATTGTGTTGAACTTTCCAGTTATAAACATTTCCTGCCAAGATATAAATACTCCCTCCCATGATTTTGTTGACCCATGATTTATTCGAAAAAGATCCATGATTTCCATCATGCATCACGTTCATGCCAACTCCAGCCATGCCTATGCCCATGATAATAGTAAATAGAATCTGCATCCAACCAGATATTTCAACAGTCAACATTACAAAATAGGGTACTAAAAATATTGAAAATAGCACAATGGTCTTTAACCATAGTTGCCAGTTTCCTGTTCGTTTTAAGTTATTTGTCTTAAAATAGTCATTAACACGGCCATTTAAAGTCTTAAAAAACTTTGCGGAGTCTACTCTTGAAAAAGTTAATGTTTTGTTTAGCATAGTGTTAATTTTTATTTAGTAAATCCAAATATAATTAATTATTAAGTTTCATAGAGAGTTAATCCTCATATTTAACAGATTAATGGCTATTTTTGCACAAATCTATTATTTTTATGAATTTAATATCTAAATATTTCCCTGAACTATCCGACGTTCAGTTACATCAGTTTGAAGCATTACAGGGACTTTATGAAGAATGGAATTCAAAAATTAATGTAATTTCTCGTAAAGATATTGAATCACTCTATTTGCGTCATGTCCTTCATTCTCTGTCTATTGCGAAATTAATACAGTTCAAATCGGGGTCCAAAATTTTGGATATTGGAACCGGTGGTGGTTTCCCAGGAATCCCGTTAGCAATCTTATTTCCAGAGGTTAAATTTCATTTGGTTGACAGTATTAATAAAAAGTTAAAGGTCGTAAATGGAGTAGCTGAAAGCCTAGGTCTTGAAAATATTAGTACGACTCATTCTAGAGCAGAATCCATTAAAGGTCACTATGATTTTATTATAAGCAGAGCGGTGACCACAATGCCTGATTTTGTGAGTTGGGTGAAGAACAGAGTTGCAAAAAAAAGTTTACATACTCTTAAGAATGGAATTCTTTACCTAAAAGGAGGAGATTTAACCGATGAGTTGAAACTATACAAAAAGGCCACACTTTACGATTTAAGTAGTTATTTTGAAGAAGATTTTTTTGAAACAAAAAAAATTGTTCATTTACCTTTAAAATATAAAGGGTAGCCTGTTATCAACCAGCTAAGCTTAAAAGGACATGCTGAGGTTTGCTGTTAGTCCTGTCGCTTCTGCTACAAACCTACAAACTCCTCCGACGCATAATAAGCCAGCCCGCTGTCGTCCATAGTTTATACCGAGACGTGTTGCTCCCTTTGTGTAGCTACCGCCGACATTGAAAAAATGTGTTTTTTCGGTGTCACTATCTGATCCGTTATTATATATATCATTTACATAGACAGAAAACTTAGAGTTTAAATTGTTTATCCTTCATTATTAAATAATTGTAGACAAAAACCTATTTTTTTGAAGCATTTTTTATAAAATTAATTCAGAAATATTTTAATGATTTAAAAAATGATGATTTGTGCTTCAAATTAGGAGACTTAAAAAGAGAGCTCATAAGTTTTAAGAATATTAAAACTCATGAGCTCTCAGATTTCTTTAGTGACGATTTTTAATTAAAAAGAAGTTATCTACTTGCCAATTAAATACAAGATTATGTACTAATTCTTAATTAATTTATACCCAATTTTCTCTCCATTTGTAGATTTAATCATTAAAAAATAAATACCATCTTTTGAGCTTCTAATGTCTATTGAGTTTTCTCCATTGTTTATAAATCCAGATTTAATTGTTTGACCAACTAAATTATAGATTTTATAACTAGAGTTGGTTATTGTTGTTTTGACTGTGAATATACCATTAGAAGGATTTGGGAATATTTTTAAATTTTCATCCGTAAACGAATTTAAACCTAAAGATTCTCCAACTCGAAATGTAGTAGCTTCAGTGCTGCTAAACTCACCTCCAGAAAATATCTCATTTCCTGAGTCATCAGAAATCGAGTAGGAACCTATTCCATACGCACAACATATTCCGTCACCAATAGAATCATTTATTGTAAACGTATAGCATTCGTTAGAGCTAGGAATTCCAATTTCTAAACTGGCTGTAAAATTATTAGTGTACGGACCCCCTTGAGCAACTATAAACCCATTAGCGTCCTTTAAATTCCAAGTAGTCTCTGATCCATAATTATCTGTCAATAAATTTAAAGTAACAAAAGATGTTTCATATGAATTAGATTGATCAAAATAAAATGTATTTGAGTTATTATTATTATTATCATCATCTGATATAATTATATTGACTGAGTTAGTATTGCTAGGACTGTAGCCTATTGACGGTAATTCTATTGATGTAAACTCTAAAGATGCTATTGATCCTGTCCAGCTATAAGTTTCTGAGCTACCATCATTAATAGAGTATTCTATAGATAAACTAGTAATTGGATCAGAACCGTTGTTTTGAACAACTACTGAAGGGGAAGCTATTTCACCACAGTTGTCATTTAAATTATCGTCAAGACCCATTACAGCTGCGTCATTAGAATGTTCTATTCCAACAAAAGTTGGAGTATACTCTGCTCCACTAATAATTTCTTGCTGAGTTTCAGTTATAAAAGCGATCACATTTAGCTCTGTTATCAAAACATCAATTCCATTATAATTCGATGGAATTGTATAAGTAAAAGTTTCATCTATAAAACTACCCGTTGATGTAGTAGAAATTACTTCTCCCCACTGTCCTGTAATCATATGAACAAGTCTGTGCATATGGTTGTAATCACTGCCCATTCCGCCACCAGTTTGTGGTCCTAATGTGTTGTTTTGAGTAAGTACTACATTTAAGTAATTAGTATTTTGTGGACTATTTCCAGTATAATATCCTTCAACATGAACAGTTAATTCATTGTTTTGAACATTTATAGTAGCTTCTACACCTACATTTACATAAGCACTTTGATTTAGTACTTGACTTGCTGCTGTATTCCAATTACCTCTTCCCATGGCAGTTCCTCCGTTACTTGCAAGACTGGAGAAGTACTGTCTGTTTACTGAACCTGACGGATATCCTGTTAAATTTGATTGACTAGCTATTGCATCTCCGAAGGGTGTTCTAAAATCAGGATCATTTATTGCAGGATTTGGTATAGCATATCCACCAGTGTGAATATTTATTAGAAACACATCATTAGGATATTGATTTTTAAGAGCTTGGGCTCTTGAATGACCATCCGGACAATAAACACAGTAAATTCCAGTATATTCTTCAAGAATAACTTTTTTGTTTTGTGAATCTGTAGATACAATAGTTTGAGAAAAACCAGTTAGACAACTAATTAACGTAAACAGTAAAAAGTAATTTTTCAACATAATTGGTTATTTAAATTAACAATATTCGTTAAATGTAGTTTAATTTGTTTAGGTTTGAACAATTAATGTTGTACAATATTTTTTAAATAAATGACATTTTAAAAATATAAACGACATTTTTTTTTATTAAATGATTAATTACTTTATAAATCAGGTAAACATGTATATGAAAATTACTTCCCCTTTAATTATCAGTGCTTTAATAGCAAATTTTGTTATTTTTTCTTGTTCAAAAGATGAGTCTGGACCAGTAGATCCATCTACACAAGTATTAACTTATGATGTAGAAGATTTAGAGGGTAATATTTTTGTTAATAATCAAACACTAGAATTTTCAGCTGTCGACTATGAAAACGCAGTTTTAGGTTTTTATGTTAGAAACACATCATCTGAGACAATAGCAATGCGAATTGAAGTGGAAAGTATGTCTGGAACAGATGGTTCTCTAATGGAACTTTGTTTTGGAGAGTGTTATTATGGTGTAACAACTGGATCATCTTATCCATCAAACCCTTCATCTCCAAATGTTAATATTGAACCAGGTCAAACGCAAGTTTCTTCAGGAGATCATTTTTTTAATTCAGATGGGGGAGATGGAATCAATCCTGTAGAATATACTTTTAAATTTTATTTAGCAGATGAATCCGGGAATCAAAACGGTACAGTGTTTAGAATTAAGTATAGATATATTCGAAATTAAATTTTAATCAAAAAACTAGATTTAAATTAAGGTTTATTCCTGTGTTTTCTGGGACATAGCGGCATACGCCTCCCACGCATATTAGTCCTCCTCTTTGTCTTCCGTAATTTAAACTTAAGCGAGTGTTATTTTTAGAATAGCTTCCTCCTACATTATAATAATGAATTTTGTCACTGCTTCCATAATTCCATCCATCGGCGATAAATAAATTTAGGCTAGTTGAGAAATTGTATTCATAAACTAATCCAACCCAGTTTTTTTTATCTTGTTTAGTCCAAAGGTGTTGAATAACTGCTCTTGACGATTTCCCATTATCATACCTGTATGTACCTTCAATTACGCCAACTTTAGCCTTAATATCTCCTTGAACCCCTAATGGTCCTCCTAAGGCCACTCCTTTGTCTATGACTACATCTAGCATTGTAAGCGTAGTGTTAAACCTCTTATTCCATCTGTTTTTTAATTCTAAATTAATATCTCTGTAGTATCTATTTCCATTACCGATAAATTCTACATCATAGGATTCATCCGGATTAAAATTAGACTCTATTGCTGCCCAATATGAAAAATTTACTGCAATTTTAGTTTTGTATTTACCAAGAAAACTTTTTTTATTAAATGTATAGTAAAAGTCAGTTTGTGAGCCAACTTCACCAGATCTGTTTTCTAATGGATTAATAACAAGTCTAGGCTGTGCGTTGTACACATAGATGTTTGTTAGTAGATAATCTTGTTGTTTCGTTAAAGCAGGAGTATAGCTAATAGTTTGTTGATTATAAATATTCCCTTCAGCTAATCTATCACTATAGAAATTAAAATTTTCTAACCTTCTAAATGTTGAGCTTAATCCTAGTCCTTTTTTAGAATATCCAAAATCTACCTGTAGAGCTGTTCCATCATATAATTTATTGGATTGAATGACTCCTTCATTAGCAATTACATCCGCATCCTTTATAATTGCTTCAAAATTTAAACTGAATTTACCAGAATATAAATTAAACCTTCCCCCCAAAGACTTTACGTTAGCGGGGATTAAAGTATTCGCTGAATTATTTTGGTATCGACCAATATAACTTGCGCCAATTGATAAATCTAATTCTTCAAAGTTGAAAAATTTATTTAAATTTAAATTTGAGTCAATCCCTTGGATGGTTGCTTCATTTAATTCAAACCCGTTTCTTTGTTGACCATAAATAGTAGTAAGACTAAAGCTGTCTGAAAAAGTATAATTTAATTTAATTCCTTTGATTGAATTGTTAATACCGAGCTGCCTGTTTTCCCAAGCTCTAAATATTAAGCCGTTACCAAATTGCTCATAAAAATATCCAAGTGTAAGATCTGCTTTTTCATTTTTTACATTTATGAAATAAGAACCGATTTCATTTTTGCCATCATATTCTGGATAGTACCCCAACATGGCGTTTGGTAAATAACTTTCGTATTGAATACCAGATGAAAATTTACCAATATCATAATTTATTTGAAAATAATTATTTGATCTAAAGTTGTCTTCAGGTGAAGTGAAATTTAGAGCATTATCATCTTGTAAAAGCTGAGAATTACTTTCAAAACTACCAAATATGTTTTCAGTATTTTGAGATGTTGTTATTAATGAGAAAAGGAATACGATTAATAATAAAAATCTATTCATAAGAAATGGTGATTATTTTAATTCTTTTATTTTATCAAACAATTCAAATTCAACTCCGGAACTATAGCCAGAATGTCTGTAAACTATCTTATTATTTTTTACAATCAATGTTAAAGGAATAGTAGACGCCCCAAGTGATCTTTGTAATTCGTTATTAGTATCTAAAAGTATATTGTATTCCCATCCTTTTCCATTAACCATAGCATTTACTCTTTTGATTGTTCTACTATCATCTGTAGAAACTGCATAGAGTTCAAAGTCAACTTCCTCTTTCCATTCTTCATAATACTCACTTATAGCATCTAATTCTTTAATACACGGTACGCACCATGTAGCCCATAATGAAACTACGGCTATTTTGTCATCACTGGATATGGATCTAATACTTACCTCTTCACCATTCAAAATAGTTAAGTTCAAATCTGGTAAAACAGATTGAGAGTTTACGGAAACAGAAAAAATAATAGTTATTACAGTAATTAATTTTTTCATTAAATTGGTTTTTTGTAAAGATACTTTGTTTTTTTAATAAAGGAAGTAAATTAAATATTTATGCTTAATTTTACATTATAATTAAAATTTAATTAAATTATGAGGTGTTTATTAGTTAATACTATTTTATCCTTTATCATATTATCAGGATGTAGTTCCCAAGAGTCTTTTGACAATACAATACCACAATCTACAGATTTAATTTCAGGGCTAAATGTAGAGTCGTCATATCTTAAAAATCAAATTATTTATTTAAATATGATAGATTTAGAAGGCAATAATATAAATTCTATTACGGAATTTGTGGTAGATGGTCAAGTAATTAATAGTAACACGACTAGTTTTGAAAACTTTGGCACTCATCAGGTATATGCTAAATATGTGATTGAGGCCGAAATTTTTACTACTGAACTAAAAGTGTTTGATATTGTTGAACCTATAACTAAAGTTGTGGTTGAGGATTATACAGGCACATGGTGTGGTTATTGTCCACCTGTCGCTCATGCTATTGATGAGTTAAGAGAGCTAACGGATAATATCACTGTTGTTGGTATTCATAATAATGATCAACTTACCATTGATCTAGAATCAGATCTTAGGTCTGAGCTATTAATAGGCGGCTTTCCTTCAGCACGTTTAAATAGAACTACTTCTTGGGTAGATCCTTATGAAGTATCTGAAGTTCAAAACCTTATAAGTTTACAAAATAATCTTGCGATTTCAATAAATTCAACTGTTGATAATAATACATTAAATGTTGGTTTAAGGTATGTTTCAAAGATTGAGTTAAACAACCACAAACTAGTTTTATACTTGGTAGAAAATAATTTAATTTATGATCAAACTAATTACTTCAATTTTGTTGAGGACAGCTATTTTTATAATTTAGGAAATCCTATAGAAAATTATTCTCACCATGATGTTTTAAGAGCTTCCATAACCAATATTTCTGGAGATAACTTAGCTGATATATCTCCACTAACTGATTATAAAACTAATTTTAGTATTGAAATAATTCCAGGTTTTATAATAGAAAACTTAGGAGTTGTAGCTATTATTGTTGATTCAAATAATAACGCAATTAATTCACAATTTACAGCTGTTAATTCTTTTCAAGATTTCAATTAAATACCTAAAAAAGGATAACGATAATCTGTTGGAGTAATAAACGTTTCTTTGATCATTCGGGGTGATACCCAACGCAACAAATTTTGCGCAGAGCCTGCCTTGTCATTAGTTCCAGATGCGCGTGCACCTCCAAATGGTTGTTGTCCAACAACGGCTCCCGATGGCTTGTCATTGATATAAAAGTTTCCAGCAGCATTTTCTAGTGCTTTCGTAGCCACATTAGCGGCATAGCGATCTGTAGAAAAGATGGCACCTGTTAATGCGTATTCGCTAGTTTCATCTACTAGTTTTAAAGTCGCTTCAAAATCAGCATCATCATAAACAAAAACCGTCATCACGGGACCAAATAACTCAGTACTCATTGTAGCGTACTTTGGGTTAGTAGTCTCAATAACGGTGGGCTCAACAAAGTAGCCTTTACTTTTATCGTGTCCGCCACCTGCTATTATTGTAGCGTCAGTATCTATTTTTGCTTGATCAATAAACCCGGCAAGTTTATCAAACGAAGCTTCATGAATGACAGCTGTTATGAAGTTACTAAAATCTTCAGGCGATCCCATTTTAAAGGTTTTCATTTCTTTAATTAAAAACGCTTTAATTTCTGGCCAAAGGCTTTGTGGTATATAAGCTCTGGAAGCGGCACTGCATTTCTGACCTTGAAATTCAAAGGCTCCTCTTAACATTCCTGTAGCTACTTGCTTTGCGTTAGCTGAAGGGTGCGCTACAATAAAGTCTTTGCCACCTGTTTCGCCAACAATTCGTGGGTATGTTTTGTAGTTGTGTATGTTATTTCCTATTTGTTTCCACAGGTCTTTAAATATGTGTGTAGAGCCTGTAAAGTGAAGCCCTGAAAAATCAGGACTTGCCAAAACCGTGTCCGTAATCATTATTGGATCACCAAAAATAACATTGATAACTCCTGGAGGGATTCCTGCTTCTTCAAAAATATCCATAATTACTTTAGCAGAATATACCTGACTGTCACTGGGTTTCCAAACAACGACATTTCCCATCAAAGCCATGCATGCGGGAAGGTTACCAGCTATAGACGTGAAATTGAATGGAGAGACTGCATAAGTAAACCCTTCTAATGGTCGATACTCTATGCGGTTCCATGCGGCACTTGTACTTTCAGGTTGATCCTTGTATATGTCAGTCATGAACTGCACATTAAACCTTAGGAAGTCTACGAATTCACAAGCGGCATCAATTTCTGCTTGAAATACAGTTTTTGACTGTGCAATCATTGTAGATGCGTTTATTTTTGCACGGTATGGACCTGCTATCAGCTCAGCGGCTCTAAGAAAAATCCCAGCCCGTTGTTCCCATGGCATTTGTGACCATGACTTGCGCGCTTCTAAAGCTGTTGAAATAGCTGTTTCAACATGCTCTTTTTGAGCGGTGTGATAGGTTCCTAGAAGCTGTTGGTGATTGTGGGGTGGGTGCATTGTTTGGGTGTTACCCGAATATATGTTTTCACCATTTATGTACATTGGAACATCAATGGTTTTATTGGCCATTGATTTGTAAGTAGATAATACGTCTTCTCGTTCCTTTGACCCTGGTTTGTATGACTTAACGGGTTCGTTAATAGCAACTGGAACTTTAAAAAAACCTTTTCCCATTTGTGTGTGTTTTATAAAATTAGAAGGTAAAATTACGATTTAAAACCCAAATTTTGAGTCTTATTTATAGTTTAATTTTGCGCAAATGACGCGCTTAATTTAAATGTAGGAATTGTTACTTTAAACTGGTTTGAAGTCGAAATATTTTCCATTAGATAAAAGCCTTTCATAGCGCCGTGAGGAGATCGTAACACACACCCCGACCTGTAATTGTGAAGCCCACCAGGCTGAATAATTGGTGTTTCACCTACAACGCCATCTCCGGCAATTGTTTCTTCATCATTAAGGGCATCCTTGATAGTCCATTTTCTTGCTAATAATTGAGTTGTATCTTCACTCTGATTTTCTATGGCTATTTCATAGCTAAATGCATAGTGAATGGTGTCATTTTTATAGAATGTACCTTCAAACTCAGTCTGAACTGAAATCTTTATCCCTTTTGTAACTTGTTCTGTCATGTCTTATAAAAGTAATCAATTAAATCAAATTAAAAAATTAATTACTAATTTGTGTTGAAGTGCCTTCTCCAAGCCCCACAATTCGATCGTAACGTGCTCCTAAATCTCTGTAATAGACAATAACTTTGAAGTTGTTTTCGGTTTCATAAAAATCACCACTAATAGTTCCTTCTTCTAATTCGTTTTTGTCATTTACAGTTACATACTTATAATTGTAAAAACCTTGCTTGAGCTTTATAGCTACTTCATAAGCACCCCTTTCAAAGTTATAAGCCATTTGGTTTAGTCTATTTAATGAGTAGTTGTTATAGCTTCCATAAACATATACGGTTTTATTAAATAATTCGGGTTTAAGAAGCGAAAAATGAACAACTGTATAGTCTGCTTCAACTGAGGGATTTTCACGATCTAGAACTGTAATTTGAAAATTACCATTGATATCTGGATTATAGGTGTAACTAGAGTTAGATCGATCTATATCTGTGTATAAGTAGCTATTGTATACTTCTTCAAGATCGGTAAACTGCACTCCTAAATTGGTTCCTCTAACATCTTTATTTTCAAAATATAAGTACTCGTTTCCACCCCAAAAAGTGGCATCGTTTTTGTACCTGTAAATGAGTTCATTGCCTAAGATGTATTGAGGTTTTAGTCCTGAGATGGCAGTCTTTAGGTTGTTGTTTTGAATAATGACTGTGTTTACAGTTTGCTTGGGATTGTTGAAGCGTAAGCTTGATGTAGCTGTTTTGATCACAAAATCGACAGACTGTTTAGTGCTGATATTGGAGACGTCTCGAGAGCGTTTTATTTGTACTCCAACAGTCGCTAAATTCTCATAGATCATAAACTTCCTGCTAAAAACAAGTTCATCATCTTCGTCAAAGATTTTGATTATATAATTTCCAGAAACTCTAAGTCGTGTTTGTTTGTTGGGGATTTGAAGCTTGTAGTTAGAATAAATTTGATATGTATTAAATGAGTTTTCATAATTTATAATTCTTAAGTTATCTAAGCCCTGAAGATATTCGGACTTCATTAACTTTGATTTTGTCCAGTCAAAATTGTAGTGCTCTATAACATAATAAAAGTCATCTTCGTTAGGGTTTAGAACGTCAAACTCTAAAGTTAAGCGATCGTTTAGCCCTAAAATAGGTAGCTCAGATTGATTGGTATTACTTTTAAATGTGATAGATTTAATTTCTTCTGTAGGATCCAATTCCTGTACTTGTGAGCTTGCAGTAAATAAGCCTGAT
>CAJIZJ010000056.1 GCA_905181825.1 uncultured Flavobacteriaceae bacterium | reverse complement strand
TATACACCCATGACCAACCTTAGTTTTACAGAATTAAGATACAAAGTTAATACGGGTAATGCTGGCGCTCCATGAGTTACATAAGTTCTAACTATTTTATTGTTTAAAAATGGTTTAGGGTATGCATAAAGCTTTGTGATATTAACAAACTGGTATGCAAATCCAGGCACAAAAACTTCATCAAAAAATATTTCCATTCTAGGAGTTAATCTAAACCACCAAACAGGAGAAATGAAATACATTCTTTCTGACCAAGTTACTAAGTCCTGATACTTTTTGATTATTTTTGCTCTGGGCCTTGTAAAGTCATCTCTATATAAATCTATAATCTCAATTTCCTCATTGTTTTTTGATAACTCTTGAGTAATTGTTTTGAATATTCCACTATAGCAAAAAGAATTAATATCTGGATGCCCAACAATAATTAAATTTTTCATAATGGGTAATTGTTTTAGATTAAGAAAACTTTTGCAAATATAAAAAACATAATTAGCATGAGATTTTTTATTAGTTATAATTGTTTTGAAAGGCAAAAACCTCTAATCTATTGAGAGTTTGATCTAGGGTAGATTCGCTCTGTTTTTTCGGGCCTGAATAAAACTACGAATAAAAGTAACAAGCGCAAATGCCGTAGAAAACAGCATCACGGCTACTCTAACTAGACTTGCAGTACTTCCTCTTTCTATGGCACTAAACAACGGCTTTAAGAGGCCAATTAAAATTACTAGAGTAAGCATGACTGCTAGATGTGAAATTAATTTGTTTTCTTTTTTAATTCCAGAACAAAAAAGAAATAGAACGCCACCAAAAATAACTGGTATTAAGGCTGTAATAGGTCTTGACTCTAGGTTTAAGTAGCTCCATAGTCCTAAAAACATTAATAATAGCGCATTTATTACGCTCGCTTTATATGGTTTCATAAGAATATTATTTTTTAAGTTATAAAAAGTTGAGGATGTAAATATAATAAAGACGGAGCATGAAAAATACTGTTTACACAAGTTTTGAGCATCAATTTAAAATTATATAAATCAAAAAAAACACAACAATAATACACAGCGACAATACTATAAAGCGCAACAATAAACTAAGAACCTGTTTTGATAGTTTATTGATTTCTCTATCGTTTATTTGTTTGTTCATGTTGTACTAATAATATTATAAAATCATAAAAAAGTTAGTCTTCAAGTATTAAATCTCTTGTACTATAGTATCCATTCTGTCTTTTCGACTATATTAATTCGAGTCTTTCCCTCTAACAGGCTGTGATCGAATTTCCCTAAATACATAAAGCCCATAGATCTTTGGTTTGTTTTTAGTTCAAAGTAATCCCTCATTTTAAAACTGAATTTAGGAGTACTCCAATAACATCCAATATTGTTTGCTACGCAAGAGAGCCATATGTTTTGAACTGCCATTGATACGGCCGCTATTTCTTCCCATTCGGGGATTGACACCGCTTCTGTTCTAGTCATAAAAACTCCTAAAATACAGTTAGTTTTTTCACATTTTTCTATTATTTTACGTTCCTTAAAGCTACTATTGACCCCTTTTTCCTCGCTGCTTTTCATTGCCTTAACCATCTCTTTAGCTAAGACACCTTTTCCCTTATTCTTAAAAACCTTAAAAAACCAAGGCTGAGTCATTTTGTGCGTAGGTGCCATATTAGCATTTTGCAATAATAGCTTAATGGTATTCTCGCTAATATCTCCTACTTGAAACTGATTAGGATACACGGCTCTTCGGTTATTAATAATTCTATCTATTTCCAAGACTCTTTTATTAAATTTTCATTATTCACTCCTTTAATTTCAGCCATATAGAATTTACTGTACGTTGTCGATGGCATATCCTCATCGTTTATATCCAAGAATAAGATTTTTTTTATTACATTTTAATATCAAAATAGTAATCTCTAAATAGGCTTGATCCACAACAAGTGTTTCCATTTACTTCTTTCATGAAGCACTAATACTATATTTATAATTAAAAATAGTACCCATTGAACCAATTCTCCAACCTTTTCAGGCTCCAAAAACAAATGAAAGAGAAATATATTTAACGTAATTGGAAGCAAAAGTAAAGCACCTACAAAGCCTGTACCTTGGATTACCAAAAGTAAGCCAAATAGTAACTCACAAACGCCTAATAATTCCCAAAAGTAACCGGTCTGTTTTGAACCACTTATATAAAGTATTTTCTGTAATGTTTGCGTATCATTTGGAGAAGTATAGCTTTCAGCTTTTTGTAATATTTCTGTAGGAGATGGTAAAGGCTTTAGAAACTTCCCAATTCCGCCAGCAATCATTATGCCCCCTAAAAAAAGTCTAAGAACAATCAAAGTAATACTAATTGATTTTTTCATTTTAGAAAGTTGTTATGCCAAAATTAGGCTGATAAACATAGTTAAAAGTATAAACACGAGACGTATCTGTAAACGCATTAGGTTCTGAAGGAGCATTTTCATAATAGCTAAGGATCTCCACCTTCGCATAACGTCCATCTCTAGTTTTAAATACTAAAATTTTCCCTGGAATAGGCGTTATTAAGTATGTAGGAGCCCCAGAATAAGAGTACCAACCGTTTTCACTTCCGGTGGTAATTGCATATCCAGTATCAGAATCTTGCACAAATAAGTCCTGAGTTACTTCCATCACAGACGCCATTGTGCCCGATGCCATATAGGCAGCTCCTTCACCAGTTCTCTCGGGCTCGTCAATAGTTCCCAAAGAGGTGCCTCCATTTACAATGATAGAAGTTCCTCTAAAGGCTATATCCCAATCAGAGTCGCTTTCTGTTGTTTGGCCTGTTAAGAAATCAAATTTAGCAAACGCTCCTGAAATAGGCTGTCCTTGACCACCAGCTTGCTGAGCTTGTAGGTTAGTGATGTTTTGAGATTCCACTGCCACTAAAGGTTCATCGTCATCATTACTACAGGAACTAAATCCTGTAAATAATGCGATTAAGATTATGAATTGAATTGTTTTCATTGTTTTCATTGTTTTCATTGTTATTTATTTAAAGATTAATATTAAGTTTTGCATATATAATTCGACCCGGAATATTGCTAATATTCTGTGGGTCTGTGAAATTAAAGAGGTTGTCAATCCCAATATTTAATGAGTAATTAGTGTAAAAGGTTTTATTAATAGAAAAATCAAGAATTGAGTAAGCCTCTACGAAGTCATCATAAACATCTAGGTAATTATTCCCATTACTATCTAATAGTCCATATTTACTTCTATAAGTAAGACGAACATTTGCAAAAGCCTTCCATTTAGGTAACATATAATACAGTTTTAAATTCACCATGTGTCTAGACCTGTTGAACAACCCAAAATAGTCCTCTTTTTTTAGTTGAAATGCTGGTGATACTGGATCTTTTCTTGCGTAAACATCTCCCTTTTCAAATGCCGCTTCAGCCTCTTTATCTTTTGCAAACAATAACTGATATCCCCCAGTAATTTTAAGCCGATTTAACGGCTTCCATTTCCCATCAATCTCAAAACCGCTAGTATAAACCTTGTTGACATTATAGTAACTAAACACATTTTGTCCGTTCGTTTTATTTGCTATAACTCGGGTATCTATTAGGTCATTGATATTATTTCTAAAAAAGTTGACTTTAAAATTCAATTTTGGTGAGAGTTTATAATCAACGCCAATATTAGTGCTTATGGAATTTTCGGGACTTAATGTGTTTTTTAGATCTGAAGGAGAGATAATTAGAGTCGCTATTTCTCCTTGGGATTGTAATTGAGCTAGCGCAGAATTAGCAACATTAAATCCTAAAACAGTATACCCAACAGTAGAATTAGTGAAATCAAAAAATAATTGTCGAAAGTCCGGAGCTTTGAAGCCATATCCAACAGACCCTTTAAGAGACCATTTTTTATTTAAACTATATCTGACCGCTGCTTTTGGACTGAATTGAGACCTGTACTTATTATGACTATCAAAGCGAGCCCCAATAATCATATTAATATCATTTGTTAGATTACTGTCATATTGCAAATACACATAGGGAGCGTTAAATTCAGGCTGAACACTAAAATTAGTGCGGTCCAAAGATTCGTGACTATACCCAATTCCCCCAATTAATTCATTGACCTCATTGAATTTATATTGAACTCTGAGTTCTGGTCGGATTAATTGTTGATCAAAATAATTACTATCAAAAAAAGTCCCATTTTCAGAGTTTATTAAATAGTTATCTGTTTTAAATACCGTTGCATAAAACTCAAAATAAGCGCTTAATTTAACATTAAACTCACGTGTAAATTTAAGATTTGAACTCCATTCGTTTATGCTACTTTCCCCTCTCAAAATTGCAGATGCGTTATAGTCTTGATTTTGATTAAAATACTTAAGGGATAGATAAAAATTAGACTGTTTAGAAAAGGCATACTCCGTCTTTAGGTTAAATGTGTAATTAACAAAAGGATCTACTGTTTTTAGTTCAGTTTTTGGGTTTAAATCAAAACCATTACTACTGTATTTATTTAAAAAAGCACGCCATCCAAACTTGGCTTTTTTATAATTTAGTACCGCTGACATATCTTCAGTACTAAAGGTTTCAAGCCTATAATTTAACTTCACATTAAAGCCCTTTTCTGGGTTCTCGGTAATAATATTAATAACCCCTCCCATTGCGTCACTACCATAAAGACTAGATGAAGCGCCTTTAACGACTTCAATTTTTTTAATATTAGCGGTTGTTAGCCGCTTAATGTCTAATGTTCCAGCAAGACGCCCTACTAAAGGCATGCCATCTACAAGTATTAAAGTGTATTGTGAATCAAGCCCTTGCATTTGAATTCCTTCGCCACCTCCATAATCATTTACTGTAATTAGACCGGTTTGCTCGTTCAGGATGTCATTTAGTCTAACGGAATTAGCTTGCTCTATATCACGCTTAGAAATTATGTGTACCGGAAGTGGTAGAGTGGATATAAAACGATTCGTTCGAGTTGCTGTTACAAACACTTGCTCAAGTTTTACTGGATTAATAGAATCTACTTGTATTCCTTGAGAAAAGGAATACATAGTGAAAAATAAAATAAAATAAAACGTTAAAAAACTTTTATTTAGAATCATTCTTAATTAGATTTGCAGCAAATATATATATTATTTTTATTTAATCTAAATAAGAATACTAAAAAAATAAAAAATGAAAAAGAAGTTAAAAACGATTGTATTGAGTCTAATTATACTGTTGTGTACTCATATAAATGCTCAAAGTAAAAAGAAACTAGATCGAGAAGCCATTAAAGAAATGTGTGGATGTTTTGAGATTGAATTTAAATATTCAGAGACATTTTCTCCAAAAGGAGATTACGTTGAATCGAAAGATTATAAGACAAAAGCTTTAGAATGGGCTACACTAATACTTGATGAAAAAAATGAACTTAGCATTCAACATTTATTAATTATAAATGATTCCATGGTTATTAAGCATTGGAGACAAGATTGGGAATATGAAAGTGAAAAAACACTCGATTTTGTGGCAAATAATACTTGGAATATAAATAATATTTCAAAAAAGGAAGTAAAAGGTCAATGGGCCCAAAAAGTATATCAAGTAGATGACAGTCCTAGATACTCAGGCTCAGCTTCATGGGTTCATATTGATGGTAATCGGTAC
>CAJIZJ010000055.1 GCA_905181825.1 uncultured Flavobacteriaceae bacterium | reverse complement strand
TTTGAAACTAAAAAAGCTAAGAAATAAGTGGGCCGTTTTTAGTCAGTTTATTTCCGACAATTAATTAAAAACTAAACGTGTAGAAGGCTTTTTATTAGCTTGTTTGGACCCGAGTTCGATTCTCGGCGACTCCACAGTAGAACCCACAACCTTTTATGGCTGTGGGTTTTTTATTTTATATTTGAGATATCTCCTTGCACATATAAGACAGCCCTGTTGATAAATAAATGAAGTATTATTTTTAATGCAACTTTATTGCGTTAAAGTATTTAATAACTAAATTCGCTGAAAATAAGGCCAGAAAAATCGGATTAACTGTAACTACAGAGAGTGCAACAGAGTTGCGTTATATTTGTATTATGGGAATTATTAGAAAAACAAAGTCGGTCGAAGTACTACTCAATGAGTTTAATAAGAGTTCAGAATGATTTGTTAAATAGTAAACCCATTAAGTGAAAATATTTTAGATTTATACCTAAATTAATTACTATGAAAAGTTGGAAAGGTCTTGTTGTAATTTTGATAATTCCGCTGTTTGCTTTTAGTTCGCTACATAAGTATTATGTCAGCGTCACCAAAATAGATTACATCAAGGAAACAGGAGCAGTTCAAATAACCAGCAGAATTTTTATTGACGACTTTGAAAAGTTGTTGCGGGGACGCTATGATGAGGCACTCGTTTTAAATACTGGTAAATCCGAAGATCAAATCGATATTTATATTGAAAAATACCTGAAATTAAAGCTACAAATAAATATTAATACGCAGAAGCAGCCACTAACTTTTATCGGAAAAGCTTATGAAGATGACAAAGTCGTCTGTTACTTAGAAATAGAAAATGTGCAAGAAATCAATCAGTTTGAAGTCAAAAACCTAGTACTTTTTGATATATTTAAAAAACAAAGAAATATTGTACGAACCTTTATTAATGACAAAAATAAAACTTTTGTATTAATCCCTAAAAAGGATAAAGGTTTACTGAGTTTTGAGTAAACTTTATACCCTAAAAATAACTAATGCAACTTAGTTGTATTAGTTAAATTATCCTTAAGTTTGTTTCTTTAAATAAGCTACTTTAGTTAGCTTATTTTATTTTTAATCCGTCCCCTTTAATAATAAACATAATGTATACTGTAAAACAATTCTTTTTTTCTTTCTTATTTCTTTCAACCAGTATTATTGCACAAGATGAAACACAAAAAGTAACCCCTGTACAAGGCCATACAAACATAAATAAATTCAAGCAGCTTTATGATGAATTTTCAACGCCAAATATGTACAGAGCAGCTTCTGGTGCTCCTGGCGTCGCTTATTACCAGCAACGAGCAGATTATAAGATGGACATCGAATTGGATGATGACAATGCAAAACTTTCAGGTTTTGAAACCATTACCTACACAAACAATTCACCGGATGAATTAAGATACTTATGGGTACAATTGGATCAAAACATGCGTAGTAAAGATTCTAAAACCCCATTAATTCAAGCGAGCAGTATTACTGAAACTCAACGCGTAACTACTTTTACTAACAATTACCTCATTGAGCCCTTTGACGGCGGTTTTAATATTGAAACGGTTCAGGACATTAATGGCAAGCCATTAGCCCATATGATCAATAGAACTATGATGCGTATTGAGTTGCCTGAGCCCTTAGTATCGACCGGAACGTTCTCTTTTTCGATCAAATGGTGGTATCACATTAATAACCACGTAAAGCGTCGTGGACGATCGGGTTACGAATATTTTCCTGAAGATGGAAATCGCGCCTATGTGATTGCGCAGTTTTTCCCAAGAATGGCTGTTTATAGTGATATAGAAGGCTGGCAGAATTCTCAATTTTGGGGACGTGATGAATTTGCCTTACCTTTTGGAGATTATGAGGTAAATATTACCGTTCCTGCAGATCATATTTTAGATGGCACAGGAGTATTGAAAAATAGAAAAGAGGTTTTTTCTAAAACCATGATGAAGCGTTTTAAACAGGCTCAAAAATCCTATGACAATCCTATTTTAATTGTCACTCAAGAAGAGGCGGAAGCTGCCGAGAAGACAAAATCTACTGAGAAAAAAACATGGAAATTACATGCTAAAAATGTGCGTGATTTTGGATTTGCAACCTCAAGAAAATTCATTTGGGATATGATGGCTGTTAAAATTGGAGGACAAAACATTATGGCGGTCTCCATGTATCCTAAAGAGGGGAATCCGCTATGGGAAGACTGGTCAACAAAAGCAGTAGCCAGTACTTTAAAATCGTATTCAAGAATGACTTTCGACTACCCTTACCATAAAGCCATTTCTGTTCATGCCAAAAATCAAGGGATGGAATATCCGATGATTTGCTGGAACTACGGCCGACCAGATGCGGAAGGAAATTATAGCGATCGCACTAAATTTGGGATGATGAGTGTGATTATTCACGAAGTTGGTCATAACTTTTTCCCTATGATTGTTAATAGTGATGAACGCCAATGGACTTGGATGGACGAAGGTCTTAATACGTTTGTTCAATACGTTGCCGAACAAGATTTTGCTCGCTGGTATCCAAAATCCATCACGGGATTGGAGGCTTATCCGTCCCGCCGAGGACCTGCCGCTAAAATTGTAAACTATATGGGGGGAGATCAAAACTATATTGCTCCCATCATGACCAAAGGATTAAATACCTACCAATTTGGGAATAACGCTTATGGAAAGCCCGCAACCGCTTTAAACATCCTTAGAGAAACAGTCATGGGCCGCGATTTATTCGATTATGCTTTTAGAGAGTATTCTAGACGATGGATGTTTAAACACCCCACCCCAGAAGATTTCTTTAGAACCATGGAAGATGCCTCAGCATTTGATTTGGATTGGTTTTGGAGAGGTTGGTTTTACACTACAGATTTTGTAGATATTGGCATTGAAGATGTAAAAAGATATTTCGTATCCTCGAAACCTTCAACAGCAACTTTAGAACGCATGAAAGCACGAGGTGGTAGTCTAAGTGATTACCCACCACTTGTATTTATGATAGAAAAAGGGAGTTCTGATTATAAAGCAGCGATAGAGCAAGGATCTCTTTTAGATAATTCACCAACATTAAAGGAGTATTTGATGGATAATTTTACTGCCGAGGCGCGTGCCGACATGAGAAATCCTAGGTTTTTCTACACGATTACCTTTGAAAAGCCAGGTGGATTGGTGATGCCAATCATTGTAAAATACACCTACAGTGATGGCACATCCAAAACAGAAACCTATCCTGCTCAAATCTGGCGTTTTAATGATTTAAAAGTCCGTAAAGCAATTGCTTCAGAAAAAGAAATCGTAAATATTACGATCGATCCAAACAAAGAAACTGCGGATGTTGACAGCTCAAATAATATGTGGCCCAAAGAAATTAAAGCCACTGATTTTGATCGTTTTAAATCGGGTGGAAAAAACTAGGAATATTTTGGATAAATATTAAAATTTTAATCTTTAAGGGTTTTATTTAGTTTTCCCGTTAGCAAGCTAGGCAATAAATCCGCTTAAAAGTTGATAGACTAATCAATTGGTATTATTGCAAACACAGCTCGCAAGTTCCTAGTACCAATATATGGGAGTTTATTATTTTACGATTTGGTATTTCCGGAATCGTAACTTTGACTTCTAAACAATCAACACCGCCGCAGTCAGTACATTGAAAATGTGGATGTATATCACTGTGCTCAGACTTTGTACACCCCATGCACTTTGCAAACCATTTAATGCCGTTACTATCTAGAAAATAATGTAATACCCCATCATCTTCAAGTTTGTCAAGGAGACGGTACACGGTTGTTTTATTTACTTTATTAGCTAACCGTTTTATCAACTCAATGGCAGATATCGCATTTGAATCTTTTTTAAATTCATCCAACAATACATCTGCTGCTTGTGTTTTTCTAATGATTCCCATAAATACAAATTTATCACAACTTTGTTGGAATAACAAATTGTATTTCTATATTTGCAACCGAGTTGCATTTAAACAGCACTACTTATGATTCTAAGCTTAAAAAAATCAGATGCTATTGGCGCACTAGCTAGTACCCTATGCGTGATCCACTGTCTTATGACGCCTTTGTTATTTACCCTACAAAGTTATACAGCCGTGCAGTATGAAGCCGTTCCCTTATGGTGGAAAAATTTAGACTTCCTATTTGTAACTGTTTCCGTTTTTGCCGTTTACCTTTCTGCAAAAAACTCTAGTAATACGCTTGTAAAATATTCCTTATGGATTAGCTGGCTTTGCTTGTTTGTTTTAATTCTGAATGAAAAAATAGAATGGGTTTCTTTACCTGAACTTATCACTTATTTTGCAGCCTTAACACTTGCCATATTTCATCTTTATAATCTAAATTATTGTCAATGTAAATCTGAGAGTTGCTGTAATAAAAATGCATAACACTCATATGTGTTATAAACTATTAACCTAAAATCTCCTTCAAAATAGTTCTATTTTACGAAAGTAATTAAAACCAATATATTGGAGTTTATTATTTTAAATATTGTTATTTTTAGTTAATTCTTTAATGATATTATAATTCAACTCTTTACTCAACTAAATATGTTTAAATGCTCTTACATTTATCTTTTTTTATTAATCTTT
>CAJIZJ010000054.1 GCA_905181825.1 uncultured Flavobacteriaceae bacterium | reverse complement strand
ATACTAACATACAAAAATCTTGATTAACCCTGCCAATAGTCATTATTTTAGCCATTTAAAATAAGCCCTAATTTTAATTCTTGCTGTTTGTTTAGATAATTTTTTTCTACGTATTAAACTAAATGTTTTTTTGCGTCTTTGAGGACTTCAAAAAACCACTACTGGTATATAATTCAAAATTAAATGTTTAGTTAACTGATATTATACTGAATTCTTAATATACAAATGAAATAATAGTTCTTAATATGCGAGTCCACTTAAAGTTCATAATTTTATTTTAGTGTCCTAACATACCACATGTAGTGCAGTTTTATGAAACAATTAGCTTAGTAGCTTTGGAACAAAGCGCGTGGAGAAAAGGGCTAAAAGCGAAAAGAACAGAAATGTCTGTCAATTTTTTAGTGAATTTAAACTGTTCTTTGAGATGTTTAAAAATCAAGTGAGAGACAGCTTTTAGAAGCTTTTCGAGACTGGTTAGAGCGCTGTTTAAGAAGAAACCCACCTGTTGGTGGGCTTTGATTTAAACTATGTAGTATAGCGGTGATACTTGTGGAGAAGATGGGATTCGAACCCACGACCTCTTGACTGCCAGTCAAGCGCTCTAGCCAACTGAGCTACATCCCCATTTTGCTATTATCTACCAAAGGCAGAAAGAAAACACTTCCTGCAAAATTATAATATTCTTGGCACTTTATAGGTACTAATATGATTGTTTTCTCAACACATTTAGGGTAAACTACTAAGGAGTTAAGTTGAGTTAGAACCACAGCATTCACAAAAAACACAATTATCTCTATATAATTTATATTTTAATTAACATAAACGTTGTTTATTAACAATATTTTTGAATTTAAAATAAATTATAACCAAAATGTTTAAAGAATTTGTATTTAAGTGGTATCCAGTTATTTTAGCTTTCATTTGTCTATTATACTCTGTGGTCCTAAACCTTTTAGGAAAAACTGATGACGCACTTTACACTGCTCACTGGCCAGGAACCATTTTGTTGTTTGCTTTAATCATTAGACAAAGAAGACGCTAATGGGTTTAGGAATGTTTATTATAGGGTTTATAATTTTCTTGTTTTATGTGTATTTTTTAGTGTGGAATATCTTTTACAGTAATAAAAAACAGAGAGAGGAAAATAATTATGCAGGGAAGTCTGATGAAATGGATTCTGATGGCATGGGTAATTTTACAAGATTCCCTGACAAGTAATGCAGGCTTAAACTTTTAAATTTTGGTTTGGGATTCGAGTTTTAGATTTCCATATTTTTTAAGCAATCCCTTATTTTCTAAGCTTATATATGTTGGCTAATTTGTAATCAAAATAGTGTGTATGACATATGTTAGTGTCTATGAATAAAAAATGAGAATACCTAAAAAAGATATTCTCATTTCTACTTTTAATTTAAGTTTAGATATAACACTATTCTTTAAGTCTACCCAAACGAGCAGTTACTTTAACCTGTGTTTTCTTGTAAATAAATCCCATTCCTAAGAACGGTTTAGAGACACTGGTTTGATATCTTGGATATAACACAACGTCATTATCTTTGTTTTGTGTTATCAAGTTGTGTGTTGCAATAGATGCTGTATTATCTATAAAGATTGAGAAGATACTATAGATTCCAGATGACACTGTTGCTAGCCCACTACCAATCACTGGCACAGATGCTGTTGAAACAGAAGATACTTGTTGGTCAATATTACCAAAGTCTTTGTTTTCGAATAGCTTTGCCCAATCTATACCAAGGATTCTTGTAGATGAAGCACTGGCTGATGCCTGGCCTGTAACTGTAAAGTCGCTTTTTTGAAATTCAATTGCAGAATCAGGATTTTTCATTGTTTTGTGAGTAGCAGTACAGCTTGAAAGTAAAACAACGGATAAAGTTAATAGAAGTAATTTTTTCATAATATTTAGTTATTTTGGTTAAGCCCACAAATTACCAAAAACAATGACGAAAACACAACCCTTTGGCATATTTTTTGAATTAAATGTTAATTTTATGATTTTTACGATTTAAAAAGTGATACAAGTGATACAAGTGATTGTAATAAAATCGCTAATCTGACTACTTAATTTTAATTATATTTGAATTGTAAACCGTTTTTTAATTAGCAATAATATAATAATACACATCAAAATGAAAAACCTAATTTACCTAGTAAGTATCCTGATCTGTTCGTCAACGTACTCTCAATCCAAAAAAAGAATTAGCTTACATCTTTTTGACCTTCCTGATGGCATTACCATAGAAGAATTTCAAAAAGATCTTGATAAAGCCAATAGTATATACGAAAAAAATGGATTTGGAGTCGACACATATAAAGTATATCAAGTAAAAGAAACAGATGAGGCTTAAGAAAACCGATATATGTGGCTCAGTACTTGGTCTAGTGATGCTGAATATAAAAAGGCACATTCTGAAGAAATAGATGATTTTTGGACAAACTATTTCATGCCAAAATATGAAAAGATGTTAGATAAACATATTTACAGGAGGTTTTTCTCTGTTAAGTAAATCGTCTATTTTTGAAAGATAATCCTGTGACCTTTGAGGCGTTTATACTTAACTCTTTTCCGTACATTTGATTTTAAATAAACCTATTATGAGCAGTAAATTTTTTGGAAATAAAACCGTAAAGCAAGCAGACCCAAAAAAAGGGGCTAAATCAGACCTAAAAAGTAAAAACAGTAGCAATAAAACCGCTGTACGAAAAACTGGGCGAGGAAAATAGACCTTTGGAAACAAACATAAGCCTCAAGCAAATCAATACACTTGCAATTCCAGCGATTATTGCAGGTATATCCGAACCGATTCTTTCTCTAACAGATGCTGCTATTGTGGGACATATGTCCCTAAATGCTACAGAATCATTGGCAGCCGTTGGTGTGGTGACCACGTTTCTATCTATGATTATATGGGTGCTAGGACAATCCCGAAGTGCCATCTCCTCAATTATATCACAATATGTGGGCGCAAACAAGCTTGAGGAAGTCAAAGATTTGCCAGCACAGGCGATTGTTATTATTTTGGGGGTTAGTTTAGTTGTTTGCGGCCTCACCTATCCTTTTAGTACGGCTATTTTTAAACTTTACAACGCCTCCGGGCTGCTGCTTGAGTACAGCGTCTCCTACTATAATATTCGCATTATTGGGCTGCCATTCACACTGTATACTTTTGCGGTGTTTGGCATCTTTAGAGGGCTTCAGAACACCTATTACCCAATGCTCATTGCTATTACTGGTGCCCTAGTCAATATTGTATTGGACCTTGTACTTGTTTATGGCATTAAAGACGTGTTTTTTCCTCTTAATCTTAAAGGAGCCGCCATTGCAAGTGTACTTTCACAATTTTTAATGGCAGCATTAGCTACGCGTTTCCTTTTAAAAAAAACAGAAATACCGCTCCGATTTTCAAGGCCTTTCAATAAAGAAATTCCTCAGTTTTTAAGTATGATTGGACACCTAATCATACGAACCCTAGCCCTTAACACAGCGCTTTATTTTGCAACCCGTTTTGCAACAGGTTATGGCAATTCATATATCGCAGCTTACACCATATCCATTAATTTGTGGTTTTTTGCGGCCTTTGCCGTTGATGGTTATGCCAGTGCCGGAAATATTCTTTCTGGAAAAATTTTTGGCGCAAAAAACTACCAATTACTTATTCAATTAAGCAATCGATTGATCAAATACTCCCTTATTGTTGGCGTAGTTATGGGAAGCATCGGCGCCCTACTTTACAAGCCTATCGGCGCTACTTTTACAAATGACCCAATAGTACTGGAAACGTTTTATGACGTATTTTGGATTGTATTATTAATGCAGCCCTTTTGTGCCTTAGCCTTTGTATTTGATGGGATTTTTAAAGGCCTTGGAAAAATGAAAGACTTGCGTAATGTGTTGTTGTTAACAACTCTATTTGTGTTTTTACCTGTATTATTTATAACTGATTACTACGGCTGGAAACTTCATGGTGTTTTCACAGCTTTTACCTTGTGGATGACCGCTAGAGGGATCCCCTTAGTAATAAAATTTAGAAAACAATTTTTACCGCATGTCCAAAACCATTAACTTTGTAATATATTAATAAACTTGAAAACATTCTAAACCACTGATGGGCAACATTCGAATCACAAAGCAATTTTCTTTTGAAACAGGGCATGCTCTTTATGGGTATGACGGTAAATGCAAAAACGTACACGGGCACAGCTACCGCTTAGACGTGACCGTATTTGGACAACCTATTTCAGATTCAACTCATGTAAAATTTGGAATGGTGATTGATTTTACTGATCTGAAAAAAATAATCAAAGAAGAAATTGTCAATGTATTTGACCATGCAACAGTTTTTAATAAAAACACCCCACATGTAGAGCTTGCAAAAGAACTCTCCGATCGTGGACATAATGTATTGCTAGTCGATTACCAGCCAACTAGTGAAATGATGGTGATTGACTTTGCCGAAAAAATAAAAAAAAGATTACCAAACACCATACAGTTACACGCCCTAAAACTACAAGAAACAGCCACCAGCTTTGCAGAATGGTTTGCAAGTGATAACTAACAGCTTCATATGACGGCTTTAAAAATTCCTCAAGGTAAAAAAATATACTTCGCTTCTGATAACCATTTGGGAGCCCCAACGACAAAAGAGTCGATGCCTCGCGAAAAAAAGTTTGTGCAATGGCTAGATTCTATCAAGCACGATGCAGAAGCTATTTTCCTGCTAGGCGATTTATTTGATTTTTGGTTTGAGTACAAATATGTAGTCCCAAAAGGATTTACACGTGTCCTAGGAAAACTAGCTGAACTAAGTGATCAAGGGATTAAAATTCACTTCTTTGTAGGCAACCATGACTTGTGGATGAATGGCTATTTTGAAGAAGAACTAGGTGTTACAGTTCACCACTCACCACAAGATTTCACCTTTAACTCTACCTCTTTTTTTATTGGTCACGGAGATGGTCTTGGGCCCGACGACAAAGGTTTTAAACGCCTTAAAAAAGTATTTACAAATTCATTTTTTCAATGGATATATCGTTGGATACACCCCGATATTGGAGTCCGTTTCGCACAATACCTATCGGTAAAAAATAAAATGATTTCCGGCGATGATGATGCGAATTTCTTAGGAAATGACAAGGAATGGCTAGTGCAATACAGTCGCAAAAAACTAGAAGAAAAACACCGCGACTATTTTGTTTTTGGACACCGACATTTGCCACTTGACATCGAGCTAAACGACCGCTCTAAATACATCAACCTTGGTGATTGGATTGGACACTATAGCTATGCTGTTTTTGAAAATAAAACACTTTCCTTAAAAACACTTTAAACTTTCTCTGTTTGTTTAGGTCAAAATACTAAACATACAGTAATATGAAATTGAAGCAATTATTTTGGCTTTTAGCTATCATCATTTTTAACGCTTGTAGTAGTGAAGACAGAGTTAGCAGCTCGGGCGAATCCAATACTAATGACCCCGATGACCCAGTTAGCACAAATAAGCCTAATATTTTATTAATTATTGCCGACGACATGGGTTTAGATGCTACTCCAGGCTTCTCGATAGACACTAGCAAGCCTAATATGCCTCAGTTAGAGGCGCTGATGAACTCAGGAGTACGGTTTGAGAATGTATGGTCTAATCCTGTCTGTACGCCAACTCGAGCGACGATCTTAACTGGACGCTATGGTTTACGAACCAATGTGCTAAGTGTTGGGGATGTACTTTCAACAAACGAAACTTCAATATTTGACTTAATGAATACAAATGCCCCTGAGTACAGTCATGCTGTGATTGGGAAATGGCATCTATCTACAAACCCAAACCACCCCACATCCATGGGCGTTGACTATTTTGCAGGACTCTTAGCGGGCGGCGTTCAGTCTTATACAAGTTGGAATCTGACTGAAAATGGTGAAACAAATAATACAACAGAATATGCTACTACCAAATTTACAGATCTAGCTATTGATTGGGTTGATACACAAACGCAGCCTTGGTTTTTATGGCTCGCTTATAATGCCCCACACACGCCATTTCACTTACCGCCTGGTGCCGAAAGCAACCTACCTACAGATACTGCAAGCATAGAGGCTAATCCACTGCCATATTATCAAGCAATGATAGAAGCGATGGATTTTGAAATAGGCCGGCTACTAGATAGTATGACTCAAGTTGAGCGCGACAACACAGTTGTTATTTTTGTAGGAGATAACGGCACTCCAAGTGAGGTCGTTCAAGAGTATAGTAGTAATCGGGCTAAAGGCTCAATTTACCAAGGGGGGATAAATGTACCAATGGTTATTTCTGGTAAAAATGTGAGTCGAGCTAATCAAGCTGATTACTCTCTAATTAATACCACCGATTTATATGCTACGATTGCTGATATTTCTGGGGCTGGCATTTCTAACAGTAGGGATAGCCATAGTTTTTTACAAACCTTAATGAGCAGTAATTTTGAAGGAAGAGAATTTATATATTCTGAAAAATACAATGTACAAACTCAGGGCGTTGATTATACGATTAGAAATTCAACTCACAAATACATCTATTTTAATAACGGAAATGAAGCCTTATTTAACTTAAGCGCAAATCCAATTGAATTTCCGAATTTACTAAACGCTAATCAATTACCTCTAAATGCGGCAAATAGTGCTGCAAAAAACAGCTTAATCGAGGAGGTCTCTATCATTAGACAAAATTAAATCACTATAATTCTTAGCCTGGGTTATGGATAAGGGTAAAAAGTAATCCAAAGCTTATGCTGTGAGTGTTGGTAAAATTTGTAGATTGTTGCAAATTTACCAATGGACCCATCTAGCTTACTAAAATTTGATCCAATAGCACTGAAGGAAATGAACTCGGTTTCTTTACTTAAACGTATCGACACCAAGTTTCTTACAACAGAATCTAAATTGCTAGAAGTATTGCCTTTACTAAATAATGACTATCGTATTTTAGAGATTGAAGACCTTCGGTTAATGAACTACGCAACTCTCTATTTTGATACTGAAGATTTGAAGTCTTATACCGAGCATCACAACGGCAAGGCTAAGCGTCAAAAAATAAGAATGCGAAAATACATAGATTCCGATCTTTGTTTTATAGAAATTAAGGAAAAACAAAATTCGGGAATGACCAATAAAACGCGTTGTACCATTGGAGATCTTGAACCCATATTGTCAGAAAAATCAAAAGAATTTATAAAAAAAACAACTAAGAAAGACTTGGTTTTAAAGCCTGTTTTGTACAACTATTTTCAGCGTTTTACGCTGGTTAATACGCAAAGATCCGAGCGGGTCACTATAGATAGTTGTTTGAACTATAAAACGAATGACGCGACAAAAGCACTACAAAACATAGTGGTAATTGAAGTGAAACAAGAAAAACAAAACGTACAAACGCCAATATACAAGGCCTTAAAAGCAAATAAAATACGGACCAGCAGTTTTAGCAAATACTGCATAGGAGTTGCCAATTTGGTTGAAGGCATTAAAGCAAACCGATTTAAAGAACTAAATTTAAAAATTAACAAACTAACTAACTAAGATGGAGCTACTAGGCATACCCTTATTCGATGACGATTTTTATAAAATGATCATTCGATTTTTATTAAATTTATTTTTCCTAACAGCAGTAGTAAAATACATCTACTACAAAAGAAGTCAAAAAAAGGAATACCTTTTTACTTTCTACCTCATAGGAATTGTTGTTTTCTTTCTCTGTTTTACTTTGAAAAAGTATGAGCTTGACCTGGGTATGGCACTTGGGTTATTTGCAATATTTGGAATTTTACGCTACCGAACAATGCCACTAGAAGTTAAGGAAATGACGTATTTGTTTGTAGTGATCGGGATTGCTGTAATGAACGGGCTTTCAAATAAAAAAATGAGTTATGCAGAGATTATTGCTGCTAATTCAATCATCGTCTTAACTTTATATATTCTTGAGCGTTATTGGACAAGAACAGAGGTGTTTTCTAAAGAAGTCCTTTATGAAACAATAGAGAATATTAGACCTGAAAATCATGACAAACTCAAAGAAGATCTAGAAAAAAGACTCGGAGTAACTATTATTCGTTTTGAAATTGGAAATGTTAACTTTTTAAGAGATGTTGCTAAAATAACTGTTCACTATAAATACTAATTTTTTTGACTATGAGCCCATTCACTACTAAGACAAACACACTGGTTGTCGGCCTGCTTGTTTTCCTTTCATCAACTCAGCTTAGTGCACAAGAACCAAAAAATTCAAAAGACTTAGAAGGCTGGAGTGCTGTACAAATAGATGTCAAAGCAACCGAAAGTCTATCTTTTTCAATTTCTGAACACCTACGTTATAAAGATGATATCTCAACACTCAGCACCTATTTTACCCAACTTGAAACATCCTATGAGATTTTTAAAGATTTTGAATTGGGAGGTGGCGTGCGGTTTATTAAAAAAAATGATGATGTCGGAAACAAACAAGGAATTGAGTCACACTTCAGGTACCAAATAGATGCTTCCTACAAACACGAAGTAAAACTACTAAACCTATCCTACCGACTGCGTTACCAAAACAAAAATGAGTTAGGCTTTTCTGAAGAAGAAGGAGACATCGCAAAGGAACAGCTTCGTTTTATGGCAGCTATTGGCTATAAATTAGATCCTATTAGGATTGTTTTTAAATTAAAAGCAGAGCTCTTTGGTACCATTTCAAAACAAGAAATGGAAGATGAAGAAGGAGATCGTTTTTTGACGGAATCTGGTATTAACAAAATCAATCGAAATCGATTTACATTAATGGCTTCCCGAAAGTTTGAAAATATCGGGAAATTCGCTATTTTCTATAGAATTCAAGAAGACTTAAAAGGGATAGAAGGAACTGTTTCCAAGTCAATTATAGGATTTAAATACAGCTACGGCTTAGATTTCACAAAGTAAACAGCGGCAAGACCCAGAAGGATTTAATCCTGAGATTCGTGAGCTTCTAAATCTTTTTGAAGGTCTAGCTTCCTAAAAGTTGGGGATATAATTCCTGTAGTAAGCACCGTAATTAGGGTCATTGTGCCTCCAAATACAACAGCGGTTACCGTACCCATAAGCTTGGCGGTCACCCCACTTTCAAAGGCCCCTAATTCGTTTGATGACCCAACAAACATAGAATTCACTGAAGATACGCGTCCCCGCATATGGTCTGGTGTTTTAAGCTGTAAAATCGTTTGTCTTATAACCATGGATACGCCATCTGTGACTCCACTAAAAAATAAAGCCACAACCGAAATCCAAAATATAGAAGACAATCCAAATATAATTATAGACAGTCCAAATCCAAAGATAGCAATCAACAGTTTTAGACCCGCATTCTTACTAATAGGTATATAAGCTGTGACTAGCATCGTCATAAAAGCACCTACAGCTGGTGCCGCGCGCAACATCCCAAAGCCTTCAGATCCAACTTCTAAAATATCTTGTGCAAAAATTGGAAGTAAGGCTACCGCACCGCCAAAAAGAACCGCAATCATATCAAGACTTAGGGCCCCTAAAATAGCTTTAGTCTTGAACACAAATCGAACACCTTCTTTGAGACTTTGCATAATAGGCTCTCCTATTTTTGGGTTTAAAATTGGTTTTTTGGAGATTCCAAACAATAAAATAAAAGATAAAACAACCAACCCAAACACAATACAAAGAGACCAGTGAACACCAAGCCAGTTAATTGTAAAGCCGGCAAAGGCGGGCCCTAAGACAGACGCCATTTGCCAGGTTGAACTGTTCCAGGTCGCAGCGTTTGGATATGCTTTTTTGGGGACAATAAGAGCCACTAGTGAAAAAATAGTAGGGCCAAAAAAGGCGCGTAAGAGTCCTCCCATAAACACAAAACCATAAATTGCATATAGCGTTGTATTTACACTCCATGATTTTTCTACGGAGGGACTAGTTAAGAAAAAGAGACCGAAACTAATTAACGAAAACAGACCTATACACTTTAAAAGTAAGTTCCGCTTTTCATTTTGATCTACAATATGTCCAGCAAATAAAGCCATACTAAATGCTGGTATAATTTCCATGAGTCCAATGATTCCCAAAGAAAGGGGATCTTTAGTGAGCGTATACACTTGCCACTCTATGATAATAAATTGCATAGACCAGCCAAATACTAAAATAAAGCGCAGCACTAAAAAAATATTAAACTCTTTAAATCGTAGGGCTGCATATGGATCTCTTTTTGCCATATTATAATTTGAGGTCTTTTAATTTAAGCTGTAAACTTACGCGTCCATTCCATTCATTTTCGTCAATAGAATAAACTGTTTTAAAAGGAACTTTTGATGTAATAATGGATAATTGATCTCCTAGACCAAACCCGATCCCCACAATTTTAGGCGCTCTTTTTTGGGTTAATGTTACTCTCAGGTGGGTTTGGTCTTCCCCAACACATTTGCCATAACCGGTGTCATACACTTCGGAAGTCATAAAAACGGGCGATAAGTTTTGAGGGCCAAAGGGCGCAAATTGTTTTAAAATTCTAAAAAACTTTGGAGTGATCGATTCAAAGTTGATTTCTGAATCTATTTTGATTTCTGGAGATTTGAGATGCACCGGGAGTGTCTTTAAAACCTCAGCTTCAAAGGCGGCTTTAAAAGCAGGGTAGTTTTCTTCTTTTATTGTAAGACCAGCAGCATACATATGGCCGCCAAATTGTTCTAGTAAATGGCTGCAATTTTCTAAAGCATTATACACATCAAACCCACTCACAGATCGCGCTGAGGCCGCTAAATAATCCCCGCTTTTGGTAAATACTAAAGTGGGACGGTAATAAGTCTCTATCAGCCTTGAAGCTACAATGCCAATGACTCCTTTGTGCCAATCTTCTTGGTACACAACTGTGGTCGCTTTTTCGGTTTCATTAGCGGTTTCAATTTGCTGTAATGCCTCTTGGGTTATTCGTTTATCAGCTTCGCGTCGGTTGGTGTTAAAATCTTCAATTTCACTGGCTGCTATTTCTGCATTTTCTAAGACCGTTTCCTTCATTAATGAAACAGCATAGTTCCCATGTTTCATACGTCCAGCGGCATTGATTCGAGGCGCAATATTAAAAACAACATCCGTAATCGTTAAAACTTCTTTTTTCATTTGGTTAATCAAGGCCTTAAAGCCTGGGCGAGGATTAGAGTTAATAACTTGCAGGCCAAAATAAGCCAAGGCTCTATTTTCGCCGACAATAGGGACAATATCTGCCCCAATAGCCGTCGCTACCAAATCTAAGTACTCCACTAGCGACTCTGCTGACTGACCGTCTTTTGAAGCCAATGCTTGAATGAGCTTAAACCCAACACCACAACCACAAAGCTCTTTAAATGGATATTCACAGTCTGATCGTTTTGGATCCAGGATAGCCACCGCAGGAGGTAGTTTTTTGCCTGGACGGTGGTGGTCACATATAATAAAGTCAATCCCTTTGGACTTTGCATAGGCTACTTTATCAATCGCTTTCACGCCACAATCAAGGGCTATAATTAAAGAGAAGTCATTATCAGAAGCATAATCAATTCCTTTGTATGATATGCCATAACCTTCATCATATCGATCTGGAATATAAGTAGATATCTGAGAGCTTTTCGTATCGAGATAAGACGCCATTAATGCCACCGAAGAGGTGCCGTCAACATCGTAATCGCCATAAACTAAAATCTGTTCATTGTCTTTCAAAGCGGATTCTATCCTTAGAACGGCCGCGTCCATATCTTTCATTAAAAATGGATCATGTAGATCAGACCAGCTTGGTCTGAAAAATGTTTTAGCAGCTTGAAACGTATCTATACCTCTTTGTAGTAGCAGTTCTGATATCGCCAAATCCACTCCTAATTCTGCTGAAAAATCAGCTATTTTTTGAGAATCCGGTTTTGGCTTAAGAGTCCAGCGCATGGTTAAGAATTATGTGTATGTATTTTAGTTGAAACTGTTGAGAATTTTCTAAACATTTCCATAACCCCACAGTATTTGTCTACAGAAAGAGTAACGGCTTTATTGATTTTATTTTGGCTTAGCTCTTGACCATAAAAATGGTAGTCAACATGCACTTTATTATAATACTTTGGGTGCTCGTCTGTTAGCTCAGCAGTAACATCTATTATTAATTTATAGTCCGTAACCTTCATTTTTTCTAAAATTTCTACAATATCTACTCCCGAGCAGCCTGCAAGTGAAGAAAGCATCATTGCTTTTGGAGACAATCCAAAACGTTCGGTTTGACCATTAACAACGGTATCCATTAATACTGATTTACCGCTAGGGTTGTCGGACTCAAATAGCATTCCGCCTTTCCATTGGGTTGTTGTTTTGTGGGACATTGTAAATTAATTTTTGTTACTTGTTAGTAGATACTTCAAAAATACTAAATAATGCCATTAGTTACACCATTATCCGCAACCCATGATTTAGAAACTACAGCACTTGCTGAGTTTTTTAATGAAACCTTAGGCTTTTGCCCTAATTCTGTTCTTACAATGCAACACCGACCGTCTATAAGCAAGGCTTTTATTAACCTCAATAAAGCAGTCATGACCAATCAGGGCCGTGTGTCTTCTGCGCTCAAACGGCTAATTGCTTGGGTAAGCAGCAATGCAACTGGCTGTAGGTATTGTCAGGCACATGCCATCCGAGCTGCAGAACGCTATGGGGCTGAGCAAGAACAGCTAGATCATATTTGGGAATATAGAACTCATGCAGCTTTTAGTGAAGCGGAACGGGTCGCACTAGACTTCAGCTTAGCAGCTTCTCAAATTCCAAATGCAGTAGATAATGTTTTGAAAGAGCGCTTATACACACACTGGAATGAAGGTGAAATAGTAGAAATGTTAGGAGTTATTTCACTGTTTGGCTATTTAAACCGATGGAACGACTCAATGGGCACGAGTATTGAAAATGGTGCAGTTGAAAGTGGTAAATTCTATTTAGGAAAACACGGATGGACCAAAGGAAAGCACCTCTAACATCACTTTGATTTCCCAGACACTACAATCACAATTTCTCCTTTAGGAGGGTGGTTCGTGTAGTACTCAAGAATACTTTTGGCAGTGCCTCGTTTGGTTTCTTCAAAAAGCTTGGATAGTTCTCTAGAGACAGAAAGTTGCCGTTCTTCGCCAAAGTATTCACAAATATGGGAAAGTGTTTTGATGAGTTTATGAGGGCTTTCATATAAAATGATCGTTCGCGGTTCTTCAGCCAAAAGCAAAAAACGTGTTTGACGCCCCTTTTTTACTGGTAAAAAACCTTCAAATACAAATTTGTCATTTGGCAGCCCTGAGTTCACTAGTGCTGGAACAAAAGCGGTGGCACCTGGTAAACATTCAACATCTATTTCATTTTCAACACAGGCTCTTGTTAGTAAAAATCCAGGGTCAGAAATTGCGGGCGTGCCCGCATCACTGATTAAAGCAATGGTAACCCCCGACTTTAATTTTTGAATAATACCTTGAACGGTTTTGTGTTCATTATGCATATGGTGAGAATGCATTTGAGTTCCTATTTCATAATGCTTAAGTAGTTTTCCTGAGGTTCTGGTGTCTTCAGCTAATATTAAATCAACTGATTTCAAGACCTTAATGGCTCGTAGAGTAATATCTTCTAGGTTTCCTATGGGAGTGGGCACAATGTATAACTTCATAGGTCAAAGTTACAACGATTTTAAATAAAATAACGAATGCCAAAAAATTCTTTATTTACCTCGTTATACTATTTTTAATTCACTCAATAAAAAGGTATATTTGAAAAAAAAACATGAATACTATTGCTCGTTTTATATGTGTTATGCTTTTTGTACAGTTCTCTTTTTCTCAATCTGCGAACAACTTGGGAGCAGTTAATTCCCAAAACTATTTAGAGGGTAATGATGGAAATATTATAAACACTAGTAGTGCTAAATCTTCTTCAATAACGGGATCACAATACCTGTCTGAAGAATTTGAAAGTTGTAAAATATCTACAATGCCAGGGAAGGTTTTTGGGGTTCGGTACAATGCTTTTAAAGACGAAATGGAACTCAAGCGCACTGACAACAAAATATATGCTATTAATAAATATGACATCGATGCTGTGTTTACATTTACAAGCTCTAAAGTTTCATATCATGTCTTTGACTATTTAAGTTCTGACTCCAAAAAAGAGTCAGTAATCAAAGGCTATTTTACAAAATTAAACCCTGAGGGTCCAAACTATATTTTAAAGAAAAATATGGTCTTATTTTTTCCAGAAAAGGTTTCTGTATCTGGCTATGATACCGCGAAGCCAGCGACCTACAAAAAAGTAAAAGACAGAACTTACATCAAATTAGCAAATAAAGAGGCCGCTGTTTTATTAGAAACTAATAAAAAGAAACTGGTTAAACAGTTGTTCCCTTCAAATTCGAAAGTTATTTTAGGTTTTATAAAATCAAATAAAATCAAACTAAAGAAAGATGCTGATTTAATAAAGTTTGCTGCATTTTTAAACACCCTTTAATTATCTATCAACCGCTAACCTAAAAATCTTAGAATTATTTTTTAGAAGGAATTGCTATAAAATCTTTTAAATAATAAGGCTCAAAATAAGCGACATCTTCGAAATCGTTGTTTTTAAATTTAGTATGGGAAAGCGCACACATTTGTTTAGCTGACGGCAGTTTGTCTTCGATAAAAATTGCATTAGAGTGTGCAATCAATTGTGCTGTTTT
>CAJIZJ010000053.1 GCA_905181825.1 uncultured Flavobacteriaceae bacterium | reverse complement strand
GATGGACAGATCAGGGTGGATTAGCTGACTCGGTTCAAATGGGTTCAGATGGACGTTACGTATTTACTCGATTAGGATTTAATTTCTAAGAAATAAATCATAAAAACAAACGAAAAAGCCACGCAATTGCGTGGCTTTTTTTATAAAAAATTCTAATTTATTCAGGATGCATAAAGCGTTGTTTTGCTAATAAGACTTTTTCCGTTTCAACGTGTGCGTCATCAGGGACACAACAATCTACGGGACAAACAGCTGCGCATTGTGGCTCTTCGTGAAAGCCTACACATTCTGTACATTTATCAGGAACAATATAATAAAGCTCATCGCTAATAGGAGTTTGTGCTTCGTTAGCATCTACTTGCTTCCCGTCTGTTAATACCAAATCGCCTTCTAAACTTGTACCATCTTTATAGCGCCAATCGTCTGCACCTTCATAGATTGCAGTGTTAGGACATTCAGGCTCACAAGCCCCACAGTTGATACATTCGTCAGTTATAATAATTGCCATAGCTGTGTTTGGATTTATATTACTTAAATTTGCTAGCAAAAATAACTCCAAAAAAGCGGTTAAACAAATAATGGGTAGCAAAACAAACACAATTAAAGCATTAAATGAATTAGGTCGATTTTTAAATCAGTTTTCTTCAGAACCAATATCTAAAAACGATACGGTTTTATATAATGACTTATTTTTCGATGGGTTTCAACACCAAATAAAACTATCTAAAGAGCATAACGGTTGGTTTTCACAAACTAACCTATTTTTTGCTATTGAAAATTGGTCTTCACTATTAAATACAGATTCATTAAACAAATGGACTTCCAATTATAATTTTGAAAACACAACTCAAAAAAAAGTAGCCATCATAATGGCTGGGAATATTCCTTTGGTAGGATTTCATGATTTCTTGTGTGCATTGATATGTGGTCATAAAATTATCGTTAAACAATCATCTAACGACAAACATCTTTTGCCGTTCCTAGTTCACTATTTATACAAAGTAGCTCCGGAACTTAAAGATACAATTTCGTTTTTAGAACAAAAACTAGAAGGATTTGATGCGGTTATAGCCACTGGAAGCGATAATACAGCGCGTTATTTTGAGTACTACTTTAAAGACAAGCCTTCAATTATTAGAAAGAACAGAAATTCTTTGGCCATCTTAACAGGTAAAGAAACTAAAGAAGACTTGTTACAACTTTCTAACGATATTTTTCAATATTATGGATTGGGCTGTAGAAGCGTTTCAAAACTTTTTGTTCCACAAGACTATGACTTTGATGCTTTTTTTGAAGCTATGTATCACTGGCACCCCATAATAGAAGGAGCAAAATATGCGAATAACTACGATTACAACAAAGCGGTTTATTTAATGAGTGAATTTAAAATGCTTGAAAATGGCTTTTTAATGGTTAAAGAAGACCCAAGTTATGCTTCACCTATCGCTACACTTTTCTATGAACGTTATGAATCAATTGAAGATTTATTAGATATATTGGATGATGATTCAGATAAAATTCAATGTATTGTATCCAATAAACTATCTGAAAAACACCTGGCTTTTGGGAGTACACAAAACCCAACACTAGATGATTATGCCGATGGAATTGACACTGTTGATTTCTTGTTGAAAATATAACATAAAATTATCATTTTGATATATAATAATCTACAATTAATTCGGACCTTTATAGCTTGATTAATTAACACTCACGAACCTAGTGTTCATATAACAAATTAAGAATGAAAAAACATAATTTCAGTGCAGGTCCAAGTATTTTACCTGAAGAAGTTTTAGAAAAATCAGCAAAAGCAGTATTAAATTTTGATGATGGACTTTCTTTAATTGAAATTTCACACCGTAGCAAAGCCTTTATTGATGTAATGGAGAATGCAAGATCTCTTGCAATTGAGTTATTAGGATTAGAAGGAAAGGGTTACAAAGCCATCTTTTTGCAAGGCGGTGCAAACACACAATTTTTAGCGGTTGCACTAAACTTATTAGAAAAGCGTGCTGGATACCTAAACACAGGTACTTGGAGTGACAAGGCGATTAAAGAAGCTAGAATGTATCAAGAAGTTGTAGAAGTAGCATCTTCTAAAGAAGCTAATTTTAATTACATCCCTAAAGGCTATAAAATACCTTCTGATCTAGATTATTTCCACTGCACTTCAAACAACACTATTTTTGGAACTCAAATGAAAGAGTTTCCAAGCTTAGACATTCCTTTAGTGTGTGATATGAGTAGTGATATATTTTCACGTTCTCTTGATTTTTCAAAGTTTGATTTAATCTATGCAGGCGCACAAAAAAATATGGGACCAGCAGGAACAACGCTTGTCGTTGTAAAAGAAGATATTCTTGGTAAAGTAACAAGACAGATACCATCAATGATGGATTATAAAGTACATATTGGCAAAGACAGTATGTTTAATACGCCTCCTGTGTTTGCAGTCTATACATCCATGCTAACATTAGAATGGCTAAAAGGTCTAGGTGGAATTGAAGCTATAGAAAAAGAGAACTTCAAAAAATCTCGTTTAATGTATTCTGAAATTGATCTAAATCCCTTATTTAAAGGGTTTGCAGCTACTGCAGATAGATCTACAATGAATGCAACTTTTTCTCTTACCGATGACAAATTAAAAGACACATTTGACGGTATGTGGAAAGAGGCTGGTATTAATGGGTTAAATGGACATAGAAGTGTTGGAGGTTACAGAGCTTCGATGTACAATGCTCTCCCATTAGGAAGCGTAGAAGCCTTAGTAGAAGTAATGAGTGAATTAGAACGTAAAGCATAAAAAAATGAAAATATTAGCCAATGATGGTATTTCACAAAGTGGAATCGACGATTTAACAGCAGCAGGGTTTGAAGTATTAACAACCACTGTAGCTCAAGAACAATTAGTGAATTTTATCAATTCAGAAAACATTGTAGCTCTTTTAGTAAGAAGTGCTACTACGGTTAGACAAGATCTTATAGATGCCTGTCCAGGATTAAAAATCATCGGAAGAGGTGGTGTTGGTATGGATAATATAGATGTTGGTTATGCACGTGAGAAAGGATTGAGTGTCATTAATACTCCAGCTGCATCATCAGAATCAGTTGCTGAATTGGTTTTTGCACATTTATTTTCAGGAGTTCGTTTTTTATATGACTCCAATAGAAGCATGCCTTTGGAAGGAGAGAAGAAATTTAAGAACCTTAAAAAAGCCTATGCTAAAGGAACTGAATTAAGAGGTAAAACTTTGGGAGTTATTGGTTTTGGACGAATTGGTCAAGCCACTGCAAAAATGGCTTTAGGGCTTGGAATGAAGGTCATTGCTTTTGATCCCTTCATGGAAAAAACAACAGTATCTTTATCCTTTTTTGATGGTCAAACTGTAGATTTTGAAATTAAAACCGTTTCTAAAGAAACCGTTTTAAAAGAATCTGATTTTATTACGCTACATGTCCCAGCCCAAAAAGAGTTTGTGATTGGAGAAGCAGAACTTGATATGATGAAAGAGGGTGCTGCATTAATTAATGCCGCTCGTGGTGGGGTTGTAAATGAGGTTGCATTAGTAGCTGCTCTAGACACTAATAAATTATCTTTTGCAGGTTTGGATACTTTTGAAAACGAACCTACTCCAGCAGTTCAAATATTAATGAACTCTAAAATATCATTAACTCCACATATTGGTGCAGCTACTAACCAAGCCCAGGATCGTATTGGCTCTGAGTTAGCATCACAAATTATATCCATATTGAAATAGATTCTATTTAAAATAGGATTACAAAAACCTTAACAATTTTGTTAAGGTTTTTTTTGTACATTTATTTTTTAACCCCTTAAAAAATCTATATGTCAGGAATCTTAGACCTACTTAACAGTGCTGTCGGAAAATCATTAGTCCATGGTGCGTCCGGCCAAACAGGACAATCAAAATCAAAAACTTCTAATTTGCTCACAATGGCGTTGCCCATGTTAATGCAAGCTATGAAACGCAATGCAAATTCAGATGAAGGCGCTTCGGGAATCATGGGAGCACTTAAAAAACATGATGGCAGTATTTTAGATAATGTCGGTGACTTATTTTCAGCTAAAAATGCTGAAAGCGTGTCCAAGGATGGCGGTAAAATATTGGGGCATGTATTGGGCAGCCAGCAAGGGAATATTCAAAATGCATTAAGTGAAAAATCTGGAATTGATGCTGATTCTGTGGGTCAAATACTGAAAATGGCCGCGCCTATTGCAATGGGCGTTTTAGGTAAAAAACAACGCCAAATTCAGGCTGATTCTCCAAGTGGAATCGAAGGCTTATTAGGAGGGTTTATAGGGAAAAACGCCGGAGATAAAGACCAAAACTTCTTAGAATCTATTTTAGATGCAGACGGCGATGGTTCCGTAATTGATGATGTTGCTGGAATGGTTTTGGGCAAAAAGAACAGTAAAAAAGACTTAGGAGGAATACTGGGAGGACTGTTTGGTGAAAAGTAATTTTATTTCTTAAGATGTAGTATATTTGCATGAAATTAACTTGCATGAATACATTTAAAAAAACATGGGACATCAAACATAATTGGCAACTATTGTTCCCAATTATAGGTATATTATTTTTAATATCTAGTTCTCTGAAAGTCACGTATTTATTTCCGATTTCAGAACTCTATATTTCAATTCCAGTCTCTATAATTGTATTTTATATACTATTGAAAACAGTGTTGTATGCAATCTCAAAATTAGAACCCAAATGGGTTGTGGATCAACGTTGGGAACTCATCAGAATTTTTATTGTATTTGCTTTTACGGGGTCTTCATCAGTAGTAGTAGGCCGTCCTTTTATTAAAATGTTAGGGATTACTCAAGAAAATTTACACCCGTTTTTCTATTGGATTCTATTTATTACAGTTAGTTTATTCTTTTATCAAGTTTTATTAGTGTTGTTTGGATGGGTTTTTGGTCAGTTTAAATTTTTCTGGGATTTTGAGAAAAAAATGTTAAGACGTTTTGGATTGAGTAGGTTTTTAAAAGACTAATTATGTTTGACTCAATCCGCTCTAAATATTGTAGTTAGTAGTATATCAATAAACTATCATAAATAAAAACGATTAATTATTTCAAATATTATTTTGCCCCTTTTGATGGTTTATCAAAATAATACGTGTAGACCCACATTATACTAAATGTTGGAATGACATCTGACATTGGTAATACTTCTTCAATAAAAACAAGAGCAGCTGCTATTTTTCCTTTTTTACCATCATAGAGTTTAATCATTAGGTAATAAGAAATAGGTGCCCAAATAACATCAAACAATGGCACAAAATAGGAAACAAGCCCTATAATATCAAAGCACACACTAAGAACTAGTTTTGTGGATTTAGATTTATTCTTAAGCATACTACAATATAATTAATTTAAATTATTATTTAAGCAGGGTTTTAAAATGGGTCGTAAGTTTTTTAATTTTTGGGTCAATTAAATACGTGCAGTAAGGTTGATCTCTATTTAAGTCATAGTAATTATCATGATCATTTTCGGCGTCATAAAACACATCTAAAGGCTTTAACTCGGTTACTATAGGATCCGGAAATATTTTAGCTTCATCCAAAGATTGAATATATTCTTTTGCAATTTCATACTGTTCGTTATCTGTATAAAATATTGCGGATCGATATTGAGTCCCCACATCATTTGCTTGACGGTTTAGAGTTGTTGGGTCATGAGTAGAAAAAAAAACTCCCAGTAAATCGACATATGAAATCAACGTTTCATCATAGTCAAAAGATATTCCTTCAGTATGTCCGGTTCGACCTTGACAAACTTCACGGTAAGGTGGGTTTTTTATAAACCCTCCAGTATAGCCTGATTTTACATTATTTACGCCTTTTAGACGATTAAATACAGCTTCGGTACACCAAAAACAGCCACCAGCAAATATGCCATGTTTCATATTAAATTAATTTTCGATAAAGTTAGTAAACAATAAATTAAAATTACTGCTATTTATTGCACATAAAGACTTTAAATCTTAATTTCACAGTATGATTATTGCAAAACAATTACATAAATATTACAGTCAGCTTCACGTACTTAAAGGAGTTGATTTAAACATAAAACAAGGAGAGGTTGTTTCTATTGTTGGCGCTTCTGGTGCTGGAAAAACAACTTTACTTCAGCTGCTAGGGACCTTAGACCAACCTAGTAAGCATGAGCATACTCTGTTAGAAATTAATGGTGTAGATATTTCTTCTCTTTCAGATAGTGCCTTGGCAAAATTTAGAAATGAATATTTAGGGTTTATTTTTCAATTTCATCAGTTACTTCCCGAGTTTACAGCACTTGAAAATGTTTGTATCCCTGCTTATATAAAAGGAACTTCACAAGTTGATGCTGAACAAAAGGCCATTGAATTGTTAGGTTTTTTAGGATTACAAGAACGCATGAACCACAAGCCAAATGAACTTTCGGGAGGGGAACAACAACGCGTAGCTGTTGCCCGTGCACTCATTAATAATCCATCTGTTGTGTATGCTGATGAGCCTTCTGGTAATTTAGATAGCGAATCCGCACAACAACTTCATAAACTCTTTTTTAAGTTAAGAGATCGGTTTGGACAAACGTTTGTGATTGTAACACATAATCATGAATTGGCTGATATGGCTGATAGAAAAATCACCATGAGTGATGGACTAGTAAAAACAAACTAATTTGGGTCAATTAAACAATTCTGAACTCAAAGAATTTTTAGATGTCAAAGTCATTCAATATAACAAGCCCGACTTTATTGAATCAGACCCCTTACAAATACCTCATTGCTATTCATTAAAAGAAGACATTGAAATTTCTGGTTTTTTAACAGCCACTATAGCTTGGGGCAATCGTAAAAGTATTATTAACAATGCTAAACGCCTAATGGTCTTAATGGACCATGCACCCCACGATTTTGTAATGCATCATCAACCAAAAGACCTTGAAAGGTTAAAAATATTTGTTCATCGTACATTTAATGGATTAGATTGCATACAATTTATAGAGAGTTTAAAACACATCTATACTCACCACAACGGACTGGAAGGTATATTTATTAGATATTCAGAAAAAGACAGCTTACAAGCTTCTATTCATCATTTAAAGCAGCACTTTTTTGAAATTGATCATCTTCAACGAACTCAAAAACACATCAGTGATCCTTTAAAAAAATCAGCTGCGAAACGTATTAATATGTTTTTAAGGTGGATGGTTCGTCCAAATGACACCAATGTAGATTTTGGGTTATGGACACAATTATCACCATCACAACTCTCCTGCCCTCTCGACGTTCATTCTGGGAATGTTGCTCGGAAATTGGGGCTTTTAAAACGGTCACAGAATGATGCAAAGGCCTTGTCTGAACTCGACAAAAACTTACGCAAATTAGATCCGATTGACCCTGTTAAATATGACTTTGCTTTATTTGGATTAGGTGTTTTTGAAAAGTTTTAAAAATCAAACACTTTACCATCGTCCGCCAGTAATACATCTTTAAAAACTGCAGATGCTTCCGACTTAAATCCTTCAAGCCCTCCATATCGTGTTGAATAATGCCCTAATATTAACTGCTTAACATTGGCCTTTAAAGCTATTGTAGCAGCTTGCTTAGCAGTTGAATGCTTTGTTTTAGCACATAAATTAGCATGTGCCTCCAAAAATGTAGATTCGTGGTAAAGGACGTCAACCCCACTAATAATGGGAATAATAGATTCTTTATATGCTGTATCGCTACAAAAAGCGTAACTTTTTGGTTGATGTCCTTGGTAAGTAACTTCAGTGTTTAAAATCAAGTTACCTTGTTCATTAACCACATCATCACCTTGCTTTAGCTTTCTAAAATAGGCTTTATCAATATTTAAATCTTTCGCTTTATTTATGTCTAATTTACGTTCAAATGGTTTTTCTTTAAATATAAATCCATTAGTATAAATACGATGATCTAAAGGAATGGTGTGAACAGAGACTTTTTCATCTTCAAAAACCAACTCTGATGATTTGCTGGTTAACTCATGAAATATAAGTTTGTAATTAGTCCAAGAGTCAGCAAGTTTCATTTGCAAAGTAATGAGCTCTTTTAATCCTTTAGGTCCATAAACATGTAAGTCTGTTTCTCTGGTAAGTAATCTAAATGTAGAAATTAAACCAACCAGTCCAAAATAATGATCCCCGTGTAGGTGAGAAATAAAAATATGTTTGATTTGATTAAATTTAATTTTGTGTCTTCTAAGCTCAACTTGAGTGCCTTCTCCACAATCAATTAAAAATAAATGACCTCTCATTTCTAGAACTTGAGAAGTCGTATGCGCTATAATACGGGGGGTTGCACTGTAGCAGCCAAGAATAGATAGTTTCAAGGTTTTTTATTTAAATTCCTAAGTCACGTTGCATCACTTCCATTTCAATAAAGTCATGGGCTTCTTGTAGCGTTGGAATAATGATTAAATTTTCAAAATCTTCTTGATTTAAGTCAGCATTAACAATAACAAAACAATGTTTAGAAATACTATGTTTTGCTGCTAGTGATACTAAATCTTCCAAAGACCCAACAGAAACATCTATTAAATGTATAATTAAATCTTCAGATTTAAATCGTTCATAAAGCACCCCAAATTTCTTTGAAAACTCTATTAAACTTGTTTTATCTTGGGTAATAACAGCGGTTGAACCGTGGTGATTAATTGTCATAGTATTACTTAATTTTTGAGGCTAAAAGATAGATTACTGCCATTCGAATTGCCACCCCATTTTCAACTTGATTAAGGATTATAGATTGGCCTGAATCTGCCACTTCACTGGAGATCTCAACCCCTCTATTGATAGGACCTGGATGCATAATGGTAATTTCTTTATCCAGTGATTCTAAAATGTTTTTGGTGACTCCATATTGTTGCGCATATTCTCTTGTAGAAGGAAAGTAGCTTATGTCCATTCGTTCATTTTGTACACGAAGCATATTAGCTACATCACACCAATTTAAAGCCTTGCTTAAATTGTATTCAATCTTTACTCCCAATTTATCTATATACTTAGGAATTAAAGTTTTTGGTCCACAAACCATCACTTCGGCTCCTTGAAGTTGAAGCGCAAATATATTTGACAAGGCAACTCTACTGTGTAAAACATCACCAACAATAACTACTTTTTTTCCTTTAACCTCCCCGTGCTTCTCACGTATGGAATAGGTGTCTAGAAGAGCTTGTGTTGGATGTTCATGGGTGCCATCGCCTGCATTAATAATTTTAGCATCTACATGTTTAGAAAGAAACTTAGCGGCTCCAGGGTTTGGATGACGCATTACCACCATGTCTACTTTCATAGAAAGTATATTGTTAACCGTGTCAATCAGAGTTTCCCCTTTGTTTAAAGAAGATTGACCAGATGAAAAATTAATTACATCGGCTGACAAACGTTTTTGTGCTAATTCAAATGATAATTTTGTTCGAGTTGAGTTTTCAAAGAACAGATTAGCAATTGTAATATCTCTTAGGGATGGTACTTTTTTAATGGGGCGATTAATCACTTTCTTAAAATGATCTGCAGTTTCAAAAATAAGATTAATATCGTCATTGTTGAGATATTTGATTCCTAATAAATGATCTACACTCAGTTCGCTCATAGTTTAATTATTTATTAAATAGACAGCATCTTCGCCACTTGTTTCTTTCCAATTTACCAATACTTTTTCATCATTGATGGCATCTACTTGTCGCCCTCTATAATCAGGTTGTATCGGTAAATGCCTACTAAAACGACGGTCAATAAGTATTAGCAGTTCAATTTCTTTAGGTCGGCCAAAAGATTGAATCGCAGTTAATGCAGCTCTAATACTTCTACCAGTGTACAATACATCGTCAATAAAAACAACTTGTTTGTTTTCTATTAAAAAGTCAATTTCTGTTGAGTTTGCTTCATGTACTTTATCAGAGCGTCTAAAATCATCTCTGTAAAATGTGATATCTAAAAGGCCTAATTTAATATCAGGGATATTATACTCATTGACTAACATTGCTTTTAAACGTTGTGCTAAAAATATACCTCTAGGTTGAAGACCGATGAGAACAGTATTAGAAAAGTCGGTATGTTTTTCAATGAGTTGACAAGCCAATCGGTGGAGAATGATGTTTACTTCTGTGTTGTTAAGTAAAACTTTTTGACTCATAGTGTTGTAATGTAATCTTGGCACAAATGTAATGCAAAAATTTAAAATAGCATGAATTGAAAATAATTTAATAAATCAATCAAGGAAATCAGTATTATTTACCAATAAATTCATTGTAAATTATTAGTACAGCCATCAACAGCATAAAACGTGCAAAACTCTTTTTCAAAGACTTTTCTTCAATAAAGTTTGAAACATAAGAGCCGATAAATATGCCGAAAATTGAAATAGATGTAAAAATCATAAGAAAACGCCAATCAATAGTAACTTGCGTACTATCGGCCACAAAGCCAAAGAGCGCATTAAATGTGATAATAATTAAGGAAGTAGCGACTGCTTGCTTGATATCGAGGCTAGCATAAACAACCAATGCAGGAACAATTATAAACCCACCTCCTGCTCCAACTAAACCTGTTAATAGTCCAACTCCTAACCCTACAATAAATAGTAAATAATAATTTATAGTTATTGGTTTATGGAGGACGGCTAACTTATTCTTTTTTAATATTGATAGTGCCGATAAAATAATAACAGTACTAAATAGCAACATCAATGCCATCTCTTTGGTGACTAACACAAAACCTAAATCGAATAGTATGTCGGGAAGATTTGTAATTATATAACGTCTGGTAAAAAACACGGATCCTAATGCTGGTAAAACAAAAATAAAGGCGGTCTTGTATCTAATTAACTTGTTATTAATATTTATAAGAGTGCCAACAGCTGCCGAAAAACCAACTACAAATAAGGAATAACTAGTGGCTAGAATGGGATTTAAGTGAAATAAATACACAAATACGGGGACTGCTAAAATAGATCCTCCTCCTCCAAACAACCCGATAACCAATCCTATTAATAAGGCTCCAAAATACCCAACAAGCTCTACATAATTCATGACGCTAATTTAAAGCATTATAAAGAACTTCAATAGGATGAAGTGCCGTTTTGTTAACACCCTCCTTAATTTGATGTCTACAACTTGTTCCTGAAGCGGCTACAATTGCATCTATTTCTACTGTTCTTAAGGCAGGGAATAAACTATCCTCTCCTATTTGCTGACTTATTTCATAATGTTCTTTTTCATATCCAAACGACCCCGCCATTCCACAACAGCCAGAATCAATTGTCTTGACATTAAAATTAATCGGAAAACCCAATATATCCACAGCATGTGAATTTGATGACAATGCCTTTTGATGACAATGGCCGTGATAATAAACTGTTTTTGTTGAATTTGAAAATAGTGAAATATTAATTTTATTATCTTGAAGTTCATTTGATAAAAACTCTTCTATTGTAAACGTATTTAAGCCCAGTGTTTTGGCGGTATATTTTAAACTTGCATTTACTAGGTTTGGATATTCATCTCTGAATCCTAAAATAGCCGAAGGTTCAATTCCAATTAAAGGAGTATCTTTTGAAATGAGCGTACTAAAGAGTTTAATATTTTCTGTAGCAATTGCTTTAGCTTCTTTCAAAAATCCTTTTGAAATATACGCTCTCGCACTTTCAGGGTGGTTTGGTATGTTTACAGTATATCCTAATTTATTTAATAGCTTAACTGCTTTAATTCCAATGTCTAGGTCATAATAATTAGTGTATTCATCACAAAATAGAAAAACACTTTTAGTATGTGTACCCTGGACATGATTTGAAAACCACTGCCTTAAAGTAGTTGGTTTTAAAATTGGAAGTGAACGATTAGGGTGTACGCCTATACATTTCTTAAACCACTTGCTCTTAGCAATAATATTATAAATCCATGAAAAACGATGTGCAATCAAATTGACTTTAGCATTATGAGCAATGAGCTTGCTTCGTAAAGACACTGGGTTGGTTTTTTGGTATTGATATAAAAACTCTGCTTTCAAAGTTGCCATATCTACATTAGATGGACACTCAGATTTACACGCTTTACAAGATACACAAAGATCCATTACCTCTTTAATTTCTGGATGATCAAAAGGATTTTCTTTGGTGTTTTGAGTCAAAAATTCTCTTAACACATTGGCACGCCCTCTGGTAGAATCTTTTTCATCTAAGGTTGCTCTGTAACTTGGACACATGGTTCCACCAGCAAAACTTAATTTACGACAATCACCAGATCCATTACATTTTTCTACCGTATTTAAAATACCTCCAGTAGATTCAAAATTGTAAAGCGTTTCTATTGCTTTTACTTTATTATCAGATTCGTATCGCAATGACTGATCCATGGCCACAGCTTCTACAATTTTCCCAGGATTAAATAAATTTCTAGGATCCCAAGTTGATTTAATACGTTTTAAAAGCTGGTAATTATCCTCTCCTAAAACCAAAGGAATAAACTCAGAACGCACACGTCCATCTCCGTGCTCGCCACTGAGAGCTCCACTAAATGATTTAACTAATTTTGCAGAAGCTTCACTTATAGATCGAAACAGCTTAACATCAGTTGATAATTTTATATTTAATATTGGTCTTAAGTGTAATTCTCCAGCTCCCGCATGCGCGTAATACACCGCTTTTTGATGATAGGATTTCATTAAGGCTGTAAAGGCTTCAATGTATTCTGGTAAATCTTCTATAGCAACAGCAGTATCTTCAATACAAGCCACTGATTTTGCTTCGCCTGGAATATTGGCTAGCAACCCTAATCCGGCTTTACGTAAGTCCCAAATTTTTTCACAGTCTTCTCCTTCTACCAATCGATATGCGTATCCAAGTTTTAATTGAACAAGACTCAATTTCAACTCTTTTGCTTGTTCTTTGGCCTCATCAATAGTATCTCCTTTAAATTCAATCATTAAAATTGCTTCAGGATCTCCTTCAACAAAAAAGCGATTTTTTTGTTGAAGGAGATTATCTTTCGTACAATCTAGTATCGTTTTATCCATCAATTCACATGCTGTAGGGCTCATTTTCATGGCTACTAAAGTAGCTTGAAGACTTTCGTTAATTGAGTTAAAGTGAGCATTTAACACCACTTGAAACGGTTTAGGTAACGGGACAATTTGAAGTTTTAATTCGGTAATAAAGGCTAAAGTACCTTCGGAACCGCATATTAATTTAGAAAGGTTAAAACACTCCCCAGAGGCTTCAAACGGACTGGTGTTCATTAACGCATCTACGGCATAGCCAGTGTTACGTCTAGAAATTGATGCTTTTGGATAGCCCAATTCAATTTGGTTTCTAATTAGTGGATCAGAGAGTTCTGAATGCAAATGTCTGTACAACGCTCCTTCTAATGAATCTTCTTTAAGTTTAGAATTAAACTCTTGATTCGATAAGCTGGTAAAACATACTGAACTACCATCACTCAATAAGGCTTTTACGGCTAAGGTATGATCTCGAGTCGAGCCATATACTATGGATGTAGAACCGCATGAGTTGTTTCCAACCATACCTCCCATAGTACAGCGATTTGCGGTGGAGGTGTTTGGACCAAAAAAATAACCAAAAGAGCTTAAAAACACATTCAACTGATCACGAACAACACCTGGTTGCACACGCACCCAATTCTCTTGAGTATTAATTTCTAAAATATCTGTCATATATTTAGAAACATCTACAATAATTCCATCCCCAACACATTGACCGGCTAAAGAAGTACCTGCGGCTCTAGGAATTAAAGACAAAGCGTTTGAGCGCGCAAATTCAATGGCTAATTTAATGTCATTTTCTGACTTAGGAATTACTACAGCGAACGGAAGTTCACGATAAACGGACGCATCTGTAGCATATAAAGATTTAACAAGGTCACTATCGTATAAATCGCCTGTAAGTTGGTTTTTTAATGATTCAAGAGCTGTTTTCACGGAAACTAATATTTAAAGATTAAAGATATAAAAAATGAATATGCTTATTTGAATAATTAATATTTAATTATGGATTCCTAATTGGAATGATTATTGGATATTATTGAGAATTAAGATATATTATTAGCTATGGTTTGTTATGTTTATAAATTAATATATTTACAAATTAAGTAAGTCAGATACGTTTTATGATTCGATATTTAATTTTGCTATTACTTTTTTTTGGAATGCAACAGAAAGCATATTCTCAAATAGACGCTGCTAAAGAAGTTTTTAAGGTTAACGCTTTAGCATTAGACGACAACAAATTAGCCGAGCGTTACCCAGTAAAACTTGCTCCTATTGTTGGGCTAACAGATAAAGGGTTTGCTATTGAAATGGGGATTAAACCAATTGATGGGTTTGCAAAAAAAGAATATGGAATTACAGAAACACGTGATGTTGTGGATCCTACCTGGGAAATCAAACAACAGTTTAAAGAAGGACAGAAGGATGTCTCTAAGTTTGACCGCGACTACTACTTAGGAGATATTAAAACTAAATCAAAGTTTATTCGAATTGTGTGTAGAGACCATGAATATGAAGACGGTGATCGGATTAAGTTATTATTAAACAAAGCTATTATTCATCCTAATATTACACTCAGAAATTCAGCCTATATTATTGATGTCCAATTAAAAGTTGGACTAAATACCATTGAATTTTTTGCTCTTAACGAAGGCTCATCTAGCCCAAATACGGCACAACTAAAAGTTTACAATGAAAGTGATGTTATTATTGCTTCTGGTGAATGGCTGTTGACCACAGGTTACAAAGCCAGCTTGATTGTGTTAAGAGAGACCTTTTAGCATTAGACATTAGAGCTCGGTACATATTCACAAATATAATTTAAGAGTGAAATTTCATTTCAAATTATTTGTGTAATAAAAAATATTCCTACATTAGTATAAATCTACTATCTAAACCTACCCCTATGAAGCTTGTTATTTATGTATTCCTGTTATTTTTATTTCAAATTTGTATTGCTCAAAATGACGGTCCCTATGAGGTCTATTATGATGAAGGTCAGATTAAAACAGTTGGTCAACATAAAAATGGAGAACGAGTAGGTAAATGGAAAGGTTATCACGCTAATGGCAATATCAGAGAAGAATACAGTTTTACTAATGATAAAAAAAACAAAGAAACCAAATGCTATTTTAAAGATGGTTCTCTAAGTTTTGAATTATATAAAATAGACGGATTTTATTTACAAAAAGAATACTATAGATCTGGAGAACTAAGGTTTGAAAATCAATTAGAAAACGGCTATTTTAAAGAGTATTATAAAAATGGTGCTATTAAAATATCTTCAAATTACAGGGATTTGCAACTACATGGCTTATGGGTCAAATATTTCCCAGATGGCTCAACAGAATGGGAAGTTGAATATTTTAATGGTTTCAAACATGGTTACTACAAACTGTATTATGCAAACAATCAACTTAAGTTAGAAGGAAAATTAAAAAAAGGAAAAAAAGAAGGAGAAGAGTTACAGTATTATGAAAATGGACAATTGGAATGGAATGGAAATTTTAAAGTCAATCAACGGGTAAAAAAATGGCTGCATTTTGATCGTAATGGCTCTAAAATTGAAACCATTAGGTTTAAGAATGGGAAAAATAAAAACGGACCTAAATTAATTAATGTACCGTATGGGCATTTTGAGAGGGTACCTGTTTACCCTGGTTGCGAAAATCAATCAAGAACGTCAGACTCAAGAAAATGTATGAGTCGTAAAATTGCTGAATTTGTTATGAAGAAATTTAATAAAGACGCAATTGTTCATGCTCCTGTTGAGGGAAGGCAAAGAATTTCAGTAATATTTAAAATAAATAAGCTAGGAAATGTAATAGATGTAAAAGCAAGAGCCAAACATCAAATAATTGAAGCGGAAGCAATTCGAGTAATTAAACTATTACCTAAAATGACTCCAGGAGAAAGATTTGGAAAAACCGTAATAGTTCCTTACTCTCTACCAATAACTTTTTTTATGAAATAAAAAAAAGCCCCTAGAAGTAAATAACTTATTATGAAATTATTTGTTTAGCTCGTATTATATTATTTAATAATTATGGAAAAACACTCGAACTGACAAATATTAGTAGTATTTTTAATAAGAAGCAGTATTCTTGTATTAAGCACTTCGACCGGCTCTGTGTGACGCAGAATATTTATATTATCTTCTGGTTTTAGAAAAAATCTGATTTCAATCCCTAATTCCAAAACTAAATCAAAAACCTTAAGGTCAGTCTGAGACTGACTACAACCAGGAAGTCGTGCCTATCGACTGACAGGACTGTCGAAGATCCCTCAATCGTCACATCAAATGATCCAAGTTCACCTCATTTGTTGATTTACTTTGAGAGAGGGCTACATAACTTTGTACATTATTTACATCGGATATAATGGCAAGTTTGGTTAAAATAAACTGTTCATAGTCTTCAATATCAACTAGGATTAACTTTAATAAATAATCAAAATTACCAGACACCCGATGGCATTCAACCACTTCTGGAAATCCTCTTATAGTGGTTACAAATTTCTCTAAGTAACTTCTCGTATGATTTTTTAGTGTAATCCCTACAAATACAGTCAATTTTAAGCCCAACATTTTAGAATTTAAAATAGCAGCATATTTATCGATAAACCCTCGTTTTTCAAGTTTTTTTATACGGTCAAAAATAGGGGTTGTAGTCATCCCTAAAATGTCAGCAATATTTTTAATAGTACGGTTACTATTTTGCTGTAGTAGTTTTAAAATTTCAATATCTGTCTTGTCAAGTTTATCAATCATCTAGAAAAAAAATAGTTTAAAAGTTATATGAGCGGCTACCAAAAGAATAAAACAATTTATTTTAACAAAAATACACATAAATATTCTTATTTGGAAACTGTTTCAATAACAAACCGTTAATATGATCGTATTGAATATATATTTGTTCTTCACAGTATTTTGATAAATTGTTTGTTTAATTACTTAATCTTTTAGCCATTATATGCCTAGATATCATACGTTAGGAAAAATTCCTCCAAAGAGACACACTATTTTTAAAGACGATAATGACAATTTTTATTATGAAGAATTGTTTGGCACCATAGGGTTTGAAGGGATGTCATCATTAATGTACCACACCCAACGTCCCACACAAGTCAAAAAGATTTTAAAATCTTACGATGTCGCTCCAAAGATTGCAGTTTCTAAAAATATGAAGTCGTTAAAACTGGAAGGTTTTGAAGTGGCTCCTAAATCAGATTATTTAGAAAGCAGGACTTGTATACTAGCCAATCAAGATTGTCAAATAAGTTTGGCGGCTCCAAAAGAGTCCTTAACAAGTTATTTTTACAAAAATACAGATTCAGACGAAGTACTATTTGTCCACAAAGGAACTGGAAAGTTAAGAACACTTCTGGGAAATATTGAATTTAAATACGGAGATTATCTAGTCATTCCTAGAGGGGTAATATATCAAATCGAATTTAATGATGAAGACAACCGCCTGTTCATAGTGGAATCAAGAAGTCCTATTTACACACCTAAACGCTATCGAAACTGGTTTGGACAACATGTAGAAGGTGCCCCCTATTCTGAAAGAGATTTACACCCACCTACAGAACTAGAAACGTTTAATGAAACAGGCGACTTTCTTATAAAGGTTAAAAAACAAGACACAATTCACGAATATATTTATGCTGCTCACCCTTTTAGTGTGGTCGGCTGGGACGGCTATAACTTCCCTTATAAGTTCTCTATTCACGATTTTGAACCTATTACTGGGATGATTCATCAACCACCTCCTGTACATCAAACATTTGAGTCGTCTAAGTTTGTCATTTGTTCGTTTGTGCCAAGGCTTTTTGATTACCATCCAAAATCGGTACCAGCACCCTATAACCACTCTAACATTGACTCGGACGAAGTCCTATATTATGTAGATGGTGACTTTATGAGTAGAAACGATATTAATAAAGGGAGTATAACCTTGCATCCAGCTGGAATTCCCCATGGTCCACACCCAGGGTCAATGGAAAAAAGTA
>CAJIZJ010000052.1 GCA_905181825.1 uncultured Flavobacteriaceae bacterium | reverse complement strand
TGAACGGCTGCTCTTTTGATGCAACCAATGAGCAACCAATTCTTTTCCGGTTCCGTTAGGACCAGTGATTAGAACACGTGCTTCTGTCGGAGCTACCTTATCAATAATAGATTTTACAGCCTCTATTGCTGGGCTATTCCCGACCATTTCATATTGCTTACTTACTTTTGTTTTAAGGCGTTTATTTTCCACCACTAGTTGTTTTTTGTCTAATGCATTTCTGATGGTATTTAATAGCCGATTTAAGTCAGGAGGCTTGGAGATATAATCAAAGGCTCCCATACGCATGGTATTGACTGCCGTATCCAAATCACCATGTCCCGAAATCATTACCATTGGGATTTCTGGTTTAATTTTCTTCACTGCTTCAAGAACCTCAACACCATCCATTTTTGGCATTTTAATATCACATAAAACTAGATCAAAATCGGTGTTTTTAATCATTTCTGTCCCTATTAAACCATCTTCAGCTTCAAAAACCTCATAATGTGTGTTTTCTTCCGTTAGTATTTTCACTAATACTCGACGGATCGATGCTTCATCTTCAATTATTAATATTTTGGACATTTAATTATAGTTTTATCTATCAGTAAGGTAACAATAAAATTAATATTTTAACCACTTATAGAGGTCTTTGTAAGTCGGCTTTTTGCCATACATTAAAATTCCAATGCGGTATATTTTAGCTGCAAACCATACGGTAAAGATAAACGTTACAACAAGGATTGCAAGTGAAAGCAACTGTTGCCAAATGGGAACACCAAAAGGAATCCGCATTAACATCACCACAGGCGATGTGAACGGGATGTAAGAAAGAACTGTACAAACAGTTCCGTGTGGGTCATCAACGACCGTAGGACCTCCAACATATATTGCTAAAATCAATGGAATCATTATTGGCAACATAAACTGCTGTGAATCTGTTTCATTATCAACTGCTGCCCCAATAGCAGCAAACAAAGAGGTATATAACAAATAGCCTCCTATAAAGTATAAAAGAAAAGCTATAAGTAGGTTGGCTATAGGTAAGTTGCTAAATTCATTGAAAATAATTTTGATTTCATCTCCTATCCCGGGACTGGACAACGCCTCTGTGACCAGAGCTTGCTGTGAAGACTGAGAATCTGTAAGATCAATACCAAAAACAGCTGTTAGTATTATAAAAAAAATAAAACCCAAAATAGCCCAAATAACGACCTGTGTGACTGCTACCAAAGAAGTTCCAACAATTTTACCCATCATTAACTGAACGGGCTTTACCGAAGAAATAATCACTTCAATAACACGACTAGTTTTCTCTTCAATAACGCTACGCATTACCATACCACCGTAGATCATTATAAACATAAACAAAAGAAGTCCTGAAAATGTTCCAAACGCAAGCTTCATAAGACTACCTGTTTTGGAAGTCTTAACTCCTTCAAATGATTCTTGATTAATAGAAATAGAGGTTTTTGAAGCCTCTATTAAAGACAAATCAATTCCTTCGTTTTGCAATTTCAGTTCAGAGAGCTTATTTTCAATTTTAGATTCTAAAGAAGATATCAATGACAATGAGGGCGATTCTTGTGAATAAAAAACAATTACACTAGATACCGATTCTATTGGCGCACTAGGAATATAAAGTAAGCCAGAGGCTTCTTTTTTATTTGATATAATTTTTGCCGTTTCTAAATCAACCTCAGAAAGCTGAGTATAAATTGTCTGATCGTTTGACAAAAACGAATCTGATAAAAATTCTGATTCGTCTAAAACATAAATAGATTTAACTGTATCTTCATTAAGGCTCGTCAAATAACCAATTAGTAAAGGTATGGCTGCAATGATAAACGGAGATAAAATAGTCATTATTATAAATGACTTTTTTCTAACTTTTGATAAATACTCGCGTTTTATAATTAATGGAATGTGATTCATAATTAATTATTTTTAATAGTTTGAATAAATATATCGCTAGCATTTGGAATTAACTCCTTGAAATGAAGCACCTGAGATTGAGCCGTCAAAAACGCTAATAAATCGTTTGGAGTTTGATGAGCACCTAACGATATATTAAGTTTTAAATCGTTGTTCAACGATTTAAAATCTGCTGTTGACGCTTTAAAATTAGCTTCTATAGTTTGTTTTAAAACTGCAGAATGCTCAGCCATTAACCCAACCTCAAAAGTATTTGTTTTATAGGCACGTTTAATATCATCAAGGTTCCCTTCCAGAATTTTTTTTGATTCATGAATTAATGCGATGTCATCACACAACTCTTCAACGGACTCCATCCGGTGAGTAGAAAATATAATAGTGGCCCCCTCATCTCTAAGTTGTAAGATTTCATCTTTAATCAAGTTGGCATTAATTGGATCAAATCCAGAAAATGGCTCATCAAATATCAATAATTTAGGCTGGTGTAAGACAGTGACTATAAATTGTATTTTTTGAGCCATTCCTTTAGAAAGCTCATCAATTTTTTTATCCCACCAATGCCCAATCTCAAATTTATCAAACCAATACTGTAATCGCTTTTTAGCTTCCGAATAGGACAATCCCTTAAGTTGTGCCAAGTAAAGAGCTTGCTCGCCTACTTTCATTGACTTATACAGGCCTCGTTCTTCTGGCAAGTATCCTATATATTGGACATGGTGCGGCTGTAAAGGCTCTCCATCTAAAAAAACGGACCCCTTGTCGGGCATGGTTATTTGATTAATAATTCTGATTATGGTAGTTTTTCCGGCGCCGTTTGGGCCTAAAAGCCCAAAAATACTGTGTTTTGGCACCTGAATGGAAACCGCATCCAAAGCTTGGAATGCTCCAAAATATTTTGAAACTTCTTTGGTTTCTAAAAGTGTATTCATGTAATTAGTTTAAATATAAGACGTAAAAATAAAAAAAAAGTTACAAAAAAAACAAGTAAATAGTTATGCAGAATCGATTCAATTGATGGAAGTTAACCAGATTTTAGATTTACTAATTTCAATTCTAGTATATTGCATTCATAAATACGTATTATGAAACTAAACTTACTGTCTTGTGACGCTCAGCGACCAGACAAAAGAGCGATTACTAAATGCATCCTAGAAATTTCATTTAACATGAACCCATCCTTAGCATATGAACTAACTGAAATCATGCTTGAAGGAGATGCTGTCGATGTTGAGGTAGAGGACAAGAACTCAGGGTCGGCTTTAAGAGCTTTACGAAAACTAAGTATAGACTACGAAATTATAGATTGAGTTTTTATAAGTAGTAGAAAACTGTGAGAAAATGACATATGCTTCCCAGAACAACAAATACGTGAAAAAAAGCATGGTTGTAATTGATTTCTTTAATAGAATAAAAAACAGCTCCAACTGAGTAAAAAACACCACCTGCCATTAATAACTGTAGGCCTTCAGAAGCAATGTTTTCCATTAGTGTATTAATTACAAATACAATCTGCCAACCCATCAAGAGATACATGATAGTAGATAGCTTGTCAAAACGTCCCGTAAAAAACAGTTTTAAGAAAACACCAACAGCAGCGAAAGTCCATGTAGACCCAAAAACAATCCACCCCAGCGAACCATCCAATGCAATAATTGTAAACGGAGTATAAGTACCAGCTATTAAGACATATATAGCTGCATGGTCAAAAATATTTAATTTGCGTCTTAATGTAGTGTCTTTAGCAGAATGATACGACGTAGAAGCTGCATAAAGAACTATCAAGCTAACTCCGTATATAATGAAACTTGCTGGCCTCCAAAAACCTTCATAACCAAAGGATTTTGTAATCAAAAATGGCAAAGCAATAACGCTTAACAAAAGACCAAAAGCATGTGTGATGATGTTTAACCGCTCTTCTTTTTTTGAATAATAGTAATTTAAATCTTCGTTCATACTATTTTAATAACTCCTAATTTAATAAACAAATGTAACAAATTGATTATGAGCAAAGGGGGGGTGTAAAGCAATAATAGTAATGTTTTTTAATAAAACAATAATAGTTTTTTATTACTCAAAAACAAAAACACACAAATAAAACTATAATATACAAGCTATTAAAACCTTCTCTTTTCTTTAGAAAAAAACCAATTAACAAATAATTATAAAAATTAAGTAATGACTAATTTTTAATTAAGTAAAATATTAATCTTAATGAAGTATATTTATAAATAGATTATAAAACAAGAAAATGAATTTTCAAAGACTATCCCTAATAGTAATTTTATACACATACACTAATTGTATTCAAGCTCAAGTAGCTGTAAATCCAATCTATTCTAATATATCTCTAGACTTTGAAAGTAGAGCTGCTGACCTAGTTTCAAAAATGACCTTAGAGGAAAAAATATCTCAGTTAGGAGACGGTGCACCTGCTATTCCTCGCTTAAATATTCAGGAATATCATTGGTGGAATGAATGCTTACATGGCGTCGCTCGGGCTGGGACAGCAACAGTATTTCCTCAAGCTATTGGCATGGCCGCTTCATTTGACACAGATGCCATGATAGAGGTCGCAGAAATCATAAGTAGTGAAGCTAGGGCGAAACACCACGAAGCACAAAGAAATAAAAACTATAACATATATAATGGACTTACATTTTGGTCTCCCAATATCAATATTTTTAGAGATCCACGTTGGGGAAGAGGTCATGAGACCTATGGAGAAGACCCCTACCTTACTGGACAAATGGGCATGCAATTTGTAAAAGGATTACAAGGTAGTGACCCAAAATACTTTAAAGTTGTAGCAACTGCCAAACATTTCGCGGTACACAATGGTCCCGAACCAAACAGGCATAGTTTTAATGTACTTCCCTCAAAACGTGATTTATGGGAAACCTATTTACCTGCATTTAAAGATTTAATTATGGATGCGAAAGTCTATTCAGTGATGGGAGCTTATAATCGCGTAGATGGAGAATCAGCAAGTGCAAGTTGGATGTTATTGAACGATATTCTTAGAAAACAATGGGGATTTGAAGGGTACGTTGTTTCAGATTGTGGTGCTATAAATGATATTTACAGCTCTCATAAAATTGTAAATACAGAAGAAGAGGCAGCTGCACTTGGAATTCGAAGGGGTTGTGACCTTAATTGTGGTGATGTGTACCAAAGGGCCTTAAAAAAAGCGGTGTCTCAAGGGTTAGTAGGAGTGAAAGAAATAGATCTTTCAGTGTACCGATTAATGTTAGCACGGATGAAACTAGGGATGTTCGACCCAATAGAACTTGTTGATTATGCTAAAATTCCATTTGAAACTAACAATAGTAAAGCGCACAACGAGAAGGCCCTGAAAATGGCTCAAAAATCCATGACTTTATTAAAAAATAACGGAATCCTTCCATTAAACAAAAGCAGTATCAAAAAAATAGTCGTAATAGGGCCGAATGCAAATAATCTTAGCGCCTTGAGGGGTAATTACTATGGTAGTGCCTCTAATCCGATAACTATTATCAATGGAATAAAAGCACAAGCTGGTTCAGATATAGATATTGTATTTCACAAAGGGGTTCCCTTAGTCACCAGCCAAGACAACGAACCTCAAGTGCTTTCTAAAGAGATTTTAAAAGATATTGAAACAGCAGATGTAGCGGTATTTGTTGGTGGTTTGGATGCTAGCTGGGAGGGTGAAGAAAGTAACGAAATGAGAGAGAAAAATGGTGTTGATGGATTTTATGCAGGCGATCGAACAAAAATTGAACTCCCAGAAATTCAACTAAATGCGCTGAAATCGATAAAAAAAACGGGCACTCCTCTAATCTTTATATTACTTGCTGGAAGTGCTATTTCATTAAACGGATTAGAGCAAGAGCTTGATGCATTCCTTGCAGCATGGTACCCAGGGCAACGCGGAGGCGATGCGGTTGCAGATGTTTTGTTTGGAAAATACAATCCTGCTGGCAGGCTCCCTGTAACCTTTTATTCTTCAACCAATGAATTAGCTGACTTTGAAGATTATAATATGCGAGCTGGTAAAGGGTTTACCTATCGCTATTACAAAGGAGAAGCCTTATATCCGTTTGGCCATGGTATAAGCTATACGACTTTTAAATACTCTGACATGATAATTGACAAAACTATGATAGATGATACTGATGACATCTTAGTTTCAGTAAAAGTTAAAAACAGTGGTGACATAGACGGAGAAGAAGTTGTACAATTATATGTGAAAGATGTAGAATCTACCACTTGGATGCCGATTAAACAACTTAGAGAGTTTAGACGTATTTCATTAAAAAAAGGGGAAGAAAAAACTGTTGAATTTAAGTTAAGCCCAATAAAAGATATGCGTTATTATGATGCCCTGAAACAAAACTATGCTGTTGAACCAGGCGAGTTTGAAATTCAAATAGGATCATCAAGTAGAGACATTAGGTTAAAAAAAATAATTGAAGTCAAAAACTAACACAACGGTTTTGGAATAGTATCAAAAAAAACCTTAATAGCTATTAAGGTTTTTTTTTTACAAATACTACTATGACTTAATGTGAATATATTAAGAAAACATATCTTTTACCTTTTCAAAAAAAGACTTATCTGAGCTTTCTGGCTTGGGAGAAAAGTGCTCATCAGTCTTCATTTTTTCAAAGAAGCTTTTTTGTTCTTTGCTTAGAGTTTTTGGCGTCCAAACATTAATATGCACTAACAAATCTCCTCGACTGTAGCCATTTATATTTGGAATACCTTTACCTCTCAGACGGAGTATTTTTCCCGATTGAACTCCAGCTTCAATTTTTAATCTCACTTTACCAGTTACAGTATCAATTTCTATTGAAGATCCTAATATAGCATCCGGCAAGCTAACATATAAATCATAATGTAAATTATCACCTTCACGCTGTAAAGTAGGATGTGTTTCCTCGGAAATAGCCACAAGTAAATCTCCTGAAACTCCATTTCCTGGGGCAGCATTTCCTTTACCAGTAACCTTTAATTGCATGCCATCAACAACACCTGCTGGTATTTTAATTGAAACGGTTTCTTCTTCCACTAAAAACCCTTGTGAATCAGAATTTGAAGGCCGCTTATCTATACTTTGACCTGCTCCACCACAAGCTGTACACGGAGCTGCAGTTTGCATACGTCCAAGTATCGTATTTGTAATTCGTGTCACCTGCCCCGCTCCATTACATGTAGAACATGTTTTGTAGCTTACGCCCTCGGCCTGTCTTTTACGTTTAACTTTAACTTTTTTCTCAACACCATTAGCAATTTCTTCGAGTGTTAACTTAACACGAATGCGAAGGTTACTACCTTTCACAACTCGTTGACGCTGTCCACCAAAACCACCAAATCCACCAAAACCGCTGCCGCCGCCGCCGCCGCCAAAAATATCTCCAAACTGACTAAATATGTCATCCATATTCATGTTTCTACCACCACCAAAACCGCCACCACCTTCAAATGCTTGGTGTCCATATTGGTCGAAACGTGCTTTTTTGTCGCCATCACTCAAAACTTCATAGGCTTCTGCAGCTTCTTTAAATTTATCTTCAGCTGTTTTATCATCAGGATTTTTATCAGGATGAAATTTAATCGCCATTTTCCTGTATGCCTTTTTAATCTCTGCTCCTGAAGCACCTTTGTTAATCCCTAATATTTCGTAATAATCGCGTTTTGCCATCTCAGTATTGAAATTTTATATCTTAATTTTTATTAGTTCCCAATTACAACTTTTGGAAAACGAATTACTTTATCACCTAATTTATATCCCTTTTCAATCACATCAATGATTTTCCCTTTCATATCATCAGAGGGCGCGGGTATTTGGGTGATTGCTTCATGGTCGTCGGCATTAAACACATCTCCACTTGCAACCTCAACAAGGGTAAGTCCTTTTTGCTCTAATGTTGAGTTTAGTTTGTTTTTAATCAACGCCACCCCTTTTGATAGTTCAGTGGCTTCACTTTTAGACATTTCTAACAAAGCACGATCAAAATCATCAACAACAGGAAGTAATGCCTTTATAACATCTTGACTCGCTGTTGAAAATAGCTCAATACGTTCTTTGGATGTACGCCGCTTATAATTTTCAAATTCAGCAAATAATCTTAAAAATTTATCTTTTTCTTGTGCTAAATCTGCTGTAAGTTGTTCCTCTACTGTAAGCTCAACAGAAGCTTCTACAGCTGTTTCATTAGAGGTTGTTTCTTCGGAAGGTTCAACTTCCTTTTTGCTTTCTTTTTTACTCATTGTATTTATAATCGCTTGGGTAATTAGTTTATTTTTTTTTAAATAAGGCAAAAGTACTGCCAATATTAATAAAATGTCAAAATGTCATAAAGTATTTTTAGGAAGAAGAAACTTCAAAATAATAAATAACAAAAAAACAGAGGAAATTGAAGATAAAATTATAAAAAATTACTACAAAAGATGATTAAGCGCAGCATCCAATTCATGGTACTTATATTCAAAGCCTAAGTTTTGTATTTTTTGTGCAGAAACTCGCTGACTTTCTAGAACAATAGCGCTCATTTCTCCTAAAGCAAAATTCAGTACAATCTCGGGTACATTTGGAAAAAAAAGAGGCCGCTTAAGCACTTTAGCAACCGACTTAACAAAATCCTTTTGCTGAACTGGATTGGGAGCAACTGCATTGAAAACGCCCTCTATATCTGATTCTAAGATGAATAAGAATATACTCACTAGATCATCAATATGAATCCATGACTGCCATTGTTCGCCAGACCCTAATGCAGATCCTATGTAGCCTTTAATTGGCCCAGATATTTTAGGCAAGGCTCCTTCATTTGCGTCTAAAACTATTCCAATTCTGAGAGCTGTTGTTAAGACGCCCAAAGACTTAAAAGACTTAAGTGCACCTTCCCAAGACCTAACTACTGTTCTAAGAAAAGATGCATCGGTTCCTTGAAAATCTTCTTTGTAATAACGTGTTTTGGAATCTGGGTAAATCCCAATAGCGCTAGCAGAAATAACATGCCTAATAGGAAATTTGTGTGTTTCTATTGTTGAGTGCAACAGCTCCAAGGCGTTTTTTCGGCTAGAAAGAATAGTTGACTTAGATACTTTAGTCCAGCGCTGTGCGATGGATGAACCGGCTAAATTAATAACGGTACTTACGCCTTCAAAACATTTAGGGTCTATCTGGTCAAGTTGAGGGTTCCAGTAAAAACCTTTATAGTTTTTTTTTGAACTAATCTTACTTTTAGAGGTCGTTAGGTAATGGATATTAAATCCTTTAGATAGGCATTCTTTTACCAATGCTTTCCCTACTAATCCAGTAGCGCCTGTTATTAAAATTGTATTTAACATCACTACAAAACTAATAATAACAAGCTCGTAAATAAATTAAATCTAAAAGGTTTAACAATACTTTAAGCATAATAACGTATTTATTGGGATTAGACCAGTCTCCTATGAAGGTTTTGTAGCTCTCAACATTTCTCTTTTACCCGGCGGTCCATCCAATCTCTCAACAATAAACCCAACAGCTTGCATGGCACGACGTACACTTCCTTTGGCGGCATAAGTAACCAAAACCCCATTGGGTTTAAGGGCTATAAACATCAGATTAAAAATAGCTTCTGTCCATAAATCTGGTTGAACTCGAGCTCCAAAAGCATCAAAATAGACCAGATCAAAAGAAGACACATCATCAAGTTCAGAAAAAAATTGTTGGCGCTTCTTTAATGAAAAACTAGAGGTTATTGGATGTAAGTTGTCCCAAGAAACAAGATGCATATCATCAAACACAGAGTGTTGGTCTGGCGCAAGCAAAGTCGTATAATTTAATTTTGATAATTCGGTCTCTTGAACTGGATATGCTTCTACTCCTTCATACTCAACCTGAATATTATTTAGTGAAGCTTCTAAAGCAGTAACTAAAGCATTTAACCCGGTGCCAAATCCTATTTCTAAAATACGTAACGTGCTTACTTTATGAATTTCTATAAAATGATGCAATCCCATTTTAATAAATACATGCTTGGCTTCTTGAATAGCACCATGAATAGAATGGTACTGTTCATTCCAATCTTCTATTTGAATAGTTGTAGAGCCATCTGATGTGGTTATAATTGAACGTTTCATTGACCAGAGTTAGAGAGCTAAAAGTGCACCAACCGCTTCAAAACTATATGTTTTTTCTGGGTTTAAAATGGCTTCAATTGTAGCTTCAGTAGCGCCTGCGTCTTCAGCATAATGCTTTAAATCATCAACTGATGTTTCAGAAACAAAAGCTTTGCCGCTAACAATTACTGTTCCATCTGCGTTTAATGGCATAAAAAACCCATAGTCTTTAAAACGCACCATTATTTCGTTTCCACTGCCCATTTCTAAGGTCATCCAACATCCTTTTTTTGAGCATACTTCTAAAATTTTACCTTCCACTTTTGCATAAACAGTATCCAAAGGGCTCATGGTTTGATAAGATTTATTCAAATCGTCCATGGACATCACAGATTGCGTATCTATTTTGGCTCCATAGCCTTGGTAAACAACCGAACCAATAGTGAGTGGAGATTGTGCTGGGTGAACCGTTTGTTTACAAGAAGACAAGCTTATGGTTAGTAAGGTTATAATAATACTATTTTTCATGAATAAATTATTAACTATTAATTATGTAAAAATATAAGAAGTTTTAAGATATTGATATGGTCAAAACATTTATTTCTGTAAATTTGTAAACATATAAAGTTTAAATTTAGCAAATGGATTCAATACAAGTTACCCCAACAACAGCATCTAAGATTAATGATGTAGACTTTAAGAACCTTGGTTTTGGAACTGTCTTTTCTGACCACATGCTTGTTTGTGACTATGCAGATGGTAAATGGGGTATCCCAAAAATCATTGCTTACCAACCCATTAGCTTAATGCCGTCTGCAAAAATATTTCACTACGGCCAATCTATATTTGAAGGTATGAAAGCTTATAAAGACGCTAATAATCAAACTTGGTTATTTCGTCCTGAAGAAAACTTTAAGCGTTTTAATATCTCTGCCAAACGATTGGCAATTCCTGAATTACCAAAAGAAGTTTTTATGGAAGGACTAAAAGCGTTATTAAAAGTAGACGAGCAATGGATTCCTACACAAGACGGCAGCTCGTTATACATTAGACCAATCATATTTGCAACAGGTGAAGGATTTCATGCTTCTCCTGCTGATGCCTACAAATTTATTATTTGTACTGCACCATCAGGCGCCTATTTTGCAGGCAAAGTAAAAGTTCTTATCGAGCAAAATTATTCGCGTTCGGCAAATGGAGGTGTTGGATACGCTAAAGCAGGCGGTAACTATGCAGGTCAATTTTACCCTACACAATTAGCGATTGACAAAGGCTACAACCAAGTAATTTGGACTGATGACAATACTCACGAACACATCGAAGAAGCAGGGTCTATGAACATATTTGTTCGTATAAATGACACTCTAATTACAGGTCCTACTAGTGATCGGATTTTAGACGGTATTACCCGAAAAAGTATCCTTGAAATTGCTAAAGACGAAGGAATCAAAGTTGAAGTTCGAAAGTTTACTGTCAGTGAAGTAGTCGAAGCTTCAAAGAACGGTAGCTTAAAAGAAATGTTTGGAGCAGGCACTGCAGCTGTTATTTCTCCGATTGCTGGGTTTGGATTTGAAGACGTTGACTACGACTTACCTGAACTAGACAATCCAATGGCTTTACAACTAAAAAAACGAATTACAGATATACAGACTAATAAGGCAGAAGATAGCTTTGGCTGGACCGTTAGTGTGTAATCGCTTAGGGTTCTAAAATCTGCTTAATATTCGGTTTAAAATAATTTGGACCTTTTAAAACTTTTCCATCTTGACGGTAAATAGGTTGACCATCAGCCCCTAACTTACTCATATTACTTTGCTGTATTTCTTCAAAAACAGCTTCTATTTTATGTTGCATCCCATGCTCAATTATTGTTCCACAAAGAATATAAAGCATATCCCCTAAGGCATCAGCGACCTCTACCATATCGTTATTATTTGCCGCTTCTAAATACTCTTCATTTTCTTCTTTCATCAAATCAAAACGAAGGGTGTTTTTGGCTATTCCCAAATCTGCTTTTAGGCTGGTTCTGTAGCCTATTTTAAAGGCTTCGTGAAATTCTTGAACTGCTTTTATTTTGTCTTTCATAATTGGTTTGTTTTGTTGCATTTTAAGATCTAAAATAAGAGATGCTAAACATGCTGTGTTTTGTCTATTTTTTTATAAATTTGAGCGATTTATAAGCCTAAAAATACACAATTATGTTCAGTCAAGGACAACTAATTTTCGGAATCCTATTTGCCATTACTTTTATTAGCATTCTAATCTACGCCTATCGTAAAGATTTTAATCTTCATCAAAAATACTATAAAGGAAGTTTATGGGTTTTGTTAGCATTTGTGGGCTTTATTTCTGGCATAGCGGCTATAAAATTTCTTTTAGGGTATTAAAAAAAGCCACTTACCTTTACGGTTAGTGACTTTTTATAATATTTTGAATTACAAGTACTTAATTCACTTCTGGCAAAAAGCCATAATTAGCAGAATAGTTGAGCATTTGCCCTACAAAACTTTTTACGTAATTAACTTCTATGGAAGTAATTTCACCACCAGCATCCACATTGGGTACTAGTACTGGATTCACAAATCCACCATAGGGTGCAGACGTAAATTGCTTATTACGCTCCAAAACATCAGCATGGATCGCTTGATCGACTTTTACTCCGTAGTCTTCAACTAATGCTTGTACAGCAACAAAATCGCCTTCAGATTTTATACGCTGAGTCTCTCTAAGCAACTGTCCAAACAAGTCGTGTAACTTTTCATAATCGTTAATATTGAAATAAGTCTTCCCGTCACGAGTTACTTTTTCAATCACATTATCATTAAGTCCTTTTTCATAGGCCCAAGCACTCACCCACTGACGGTTTCTCATGTGTGCTTCTTCTACATCATCTCCAAGATTTAGTCTAATTAACTGTGTCATCAATCCATTTCTGATGTAGCCATCAAATGCTGCCATTCCTACTGATTTCCAGTCACTTACTAAACCTAGTTCCTGTAGTTTTGGGTTGTATAAATAATAAAGTCCTACTAAGTCTGCTCGACCTTCTTCAAGTGTAGATGCATAATTTTTTAAAGTCTCCTTAGTTTCACCCACCCCAGGGTTTAACTGTCCAGACGCATGACCGACAACTTCATGAAGCGCTGTATGCAGCTTATCACCAATTTTACCGTACATTTTTTCTAATTCATATTCCTGGTCATCATGAACAAATTCTTTAAGTCTACCAGAACTTCCAGAGTTGTTATAGGCATTTGTAATGTTTCCTAAAGACACTGATTTACTCCCTACTGAAGCACGTATCCAATTTGCATTTGGAAGATTAACTCCAATTGGAGTTGTAGGAGACGCATCCCCTGCTTCACCAGCAACATTCACTGTTTTGTAACTTACGCCAACAACATTTTTCTTTTTGTGCTCAGGAAATAATGGAGAATTATCTTCAAACCATTGAGCATTCTCTGACAATACCGCCATTTTTTCAGACATATCGAAGTCTTTAATTTGGACAATAGTTTCATAAGACCCCCTATACCCTAAAGGATCATTATAAACCTCAATAAAACTATTGATATAATCAATATTGCCTTCAGTTGCAGCGGTCCAAGCTACATTATAGTCATCCCACGTTTGTAAATCCCCTGTATTGTAATATTTGATGAGTAAAGCTAATGCATCGCCTTGGGCTTGGTTCTCAGCGACTCCTTCAGCTAATTCTAGCCATTTAACAATTTCGTCAATCGCTGCTCCGTAAAGGCCTCCAGATTTATAGACACGTTCTTGGAGCTGTCCGTTTACCTTTACAAGTTGAGAATTTAATCCATGAGACAATGGCTTGTCAGGGTTTGGGGAACTTATATTTGCATAAAAAGCTTCCACGTCAACGTTAGTAACTCCTGGTCCATAAAAATTAACCGCTGACTCTGCTACATTATCAGCGTCTTTAGATTGATTTACTTTTTTAAAATCATTATCGTTAAAAAGAACCTCGAAAGCCTCTCCTTTTAGTGTTGTTGAGGTAGCATCTAAAATAGAAACTAAGTAATCTGATGAGAATTCAGGAACCATTTTCGCATTGCTATAATGGTGGTGTATTCCATTACTAAACCAAATACGCTTTAAAAAAACTTCAAAAGCAAGCCAGTCAGTAGTTGACTTATCTCCCTCAAAATTTGTGTATACACGTTCTAACGCTGTTCGAATTGTTAAATTATGACGGTAGTTTTGATCCCACATGATATCACGTCCGGACAACCCAGCTTGTGTAAGATAGTAGACTAGCTTTTGTTCTTTGAGGGTTAAATTTTCCCATCCAGGGATTTGATAACGTAATACCTTTAAGTCGGAGAACTGCTCAACCATGACCGGAAAGTTTTCTTCAGAATTGATATTTATAAAGTCTGGATAAATGTCGACAGTGCTAATATCTGTCTTACAAGCCCAAAAAAATTGAGCGATAACAATGGAGCCTAAAGCTATTTTTGACAATAATTTCATGTGTATTTAATTTAAGTTTAATGATTTTCTTCGAGAAATTTTCAAAGTGTTTACGAATATAACGCATTTTGCTTAACTAATAAAAATCATTTTTGATTCGTTTGTTTAATATTGTATTTTTAATTTAGCAAAAACAACCAAAAATGAAACAGGTATTATTAGTCTTTCTAGGTGGAGGGATCGGAAGTGCACTTAGGTATGCTATTGGAAAGTTTTTTAATATGTCTTCAACAGGGTTTCCTTGGGGCACCTTTTCAGTCAATATAATTGGGAGCTTATTAATCGGTGTTTTCATGGGGGTTGCTTTAAAAAATAATAGCTTTTCAGAAAACCAAACACTCCTATTAGTTACTGGACTCTGTGGTGGCTTCACCACTTTTTCAGCATTTGCTTACGAAAACCAACAATTTCTAAAAGTGGGAGATTTTACCGCCTTTGCTATCTACACTCTATGCTCCTTAAGTCTTGGGATTCTAGCTGTTTTTTTGGGTTTATTTATTTCAAAAAGTATTTAGTAATCTTTAAACCTTTTAACACCAGCCGTCACTTTTAAAGGTAAGTAATTTTCTCTAGGCACAATTGGACAGGAATATTTCTCATTGTAAGCACAATAAGGATTATACGCTTTATTGAAGTCAATAACTAATATATCTCCACTAGGAATGGTCAAATCTATATAGCGACCACCTCCATAAGTAGTTTCGCCATTTGAATCATCCAAAAAGGGAAGAAATAAATAGTCTGATTCAGCATCAGACTTAAGAGAGGGTTCACTTTGATAGACGTTTAGCTCAAAATAACTTTCGTTCAGACGAAAAGATATAGTTCCAAAAACACGTTCTTTTGTCACGCGTTCAGTCGTTGTTTTCATTTCAAAATATGAAGTGTTTGGGGTACGTTTTAGTTGAGACTTTACTACAAAAGAAGAGTCAATTGGAAAAAAGTCAATTCCATTAAAGGCCTTTAAATCTTTAGATTTTAATGGGGATGTGGACGCATCCTTAAAAAAAATATTTTGAGCTTTTTGAAACTCTGAATATGTTTTAATAGATTTTTTTTGAGACTGACACCCTAAAAAAATAAGCACAAGAAAGAATATACAATAACTGAATAGTGGTTTCATAGCAATAAAAATACAATTACTTTTTAGATATAGGATTGTTAGAAACTACATATGATAGAATGATTTGAGTTTTAATCTCTCCGTAAGTAATCAACTTATCTATAAATATCTCAAGGTGAAGTTTATTATTTAAAACAACTTCCATTACTATATTCTCATTACCCGTGACTCTGTAGCAATTAATTACCTCATCAAACATTTTAACTTTGTGCAGAAAGGGTTGTAAACGTCCCATAAAAGCATGCACAGTGATCAAAGCTCTAAAATCATATCCCATTCCAATATGGGAAACTTTTGTGTAATAGCCTTCAATAATTTCCGAATCCTCTAACCTCGATATTCGTTCGGCAACAGAGGGAGATGAAATACCTACTTGCTTAGCAATAGCTGTATTTGAGATTCTAGCATTTTTCTGGAGTAGTTCTAATATTTGAGAATGAATGATATCAAGTTTCATATTTAATGTCATTTTTATTAAAAATATTAAAAATTAAATAATTATAGCTATTCAGCCTTAAAATTTAAATCAATATTGAATTGGTTATTTGTAATTTTAGCACCAATATTAATCCAATTATGACCACGCAAAGTTCATCAGAATTACATACAGCTTTCTATAACAAAGCCGTTGAAATCGCGCTTATTTCAAAAAGAATCTCTAATTACTTAAATGGAAATCTTTGTGTATTGAAGCCTAATGGTCGTGAAGATATAAATATTTATTTTTCAGGAGATATCGTCCGGCAATCAAGTTCTTTATTACCACATATTTTAAGCGTTAACCAGGAAGTCTTTTCGGATAAAAAACAACACTATGTAAAAATAGTTAAATGGCTTATAAGAGGATTAGTCACAAACTGTAAGCATTTAGAAAACTGTAATAGTAATGGAAGTGAGTTTATATCAATTCTAAGAACAGAATTAAGGCGGTTAAAAAAAATCCAAGGAAAATGGCTTCTCACCATTTGATAGCATTTCTAAAAGCAATCAGCCATAATATGAGCCATTTCTGACTGTATTACTTGTGCTTTTTGAGCTGCATGACTTGCAAAATCAATTCCCGAAGATGCATAAATAATACCTCTTGAAGAATTTACCAAAAGCCCAACCTGTGCATTCATTCCATATTTACAAACCTCAGCTAAACTTCCGCCTTGAGCTCCAACTCCAGGAACTAACAAAAAACTGTCAGGAACTATGTTTCTGATTTCAGAAAAATAAGTGGCTTTCGTAGCCCCAACAACGTACATTAAATTTTTTGAGTTTTTCCAGTTTTTTGAGGATTCAAGTACGGATTTATAGAGTGGTTGTCCGTTGATTGTTGTCATAGTTTGAAAATCATAAGCACCCGAGTTAGAAGTTAAGGCTAACATAATCGTATGCTTGTTTGAAAACTCTAGGAACGGCTCAATAGAGTCTTTTCCCATGTAAGGAGCGACAGTTATACTATCAAAGGCTAAGTCCTCGAAAAAGGCTTTAGCATACATACTACTCGTATTTCCTATATCGCCTCGCTTGGCATCAGCTATAGTGAATATTTCCGGATGATTTGTATTCAGATAATTAATTGTTTTCTCAAGAGATCTCCACCCTTTAAGCCCATAGGCTTCATAAAATGCCGTATTGGGTTTGTAAGCAACACATAAATGATGAGTCGCCTGAATAATTTCTTTATTAAACTCAAAAATAGGATCTTCTAGTTCTAATAAGTGAGGTGGAATTTTAGACAAATCCACATCAAGGCCAATACAAAGAAATGATTGCTTTTTTTTGATTTCAGAAACAAGTGCTTGAGTTGTCATATATTATATGGCGCCGTTATCTGCTTTAAGTTTTTCAGTATTTTCAGCTAACATTAATTCAGTAATTATTTTCTGAATATCTCCATTAATTATATTTGATAAATCATAGAGTGTTAAACCAATTCGGTGTTCTGTAACACGTCCTTGAGAATAGTTATATGTTCTAATTTTAGCACTTCGATCTCCTGAAGACACCATACTTTTTCTTTTTTCAGAATCTGCAGCTTGTTTTTTGGCTAATTCCATTTCATACAAACGAGACCTTAATACCTTGAGGGCTTTTTCTAAGTTTTTATGAGATGATTTTTGATCTTGACAACTCACAATCATTCCTGTTGGCTCATGGTGTAACTTAATAGCTGAATAAGTCGTGTTTACCGATTGTCCACCAGGACCTGTCGATGTGGTACGTTCTATTCTAACTTCTGTCATATCAAGTTGCACATCAAACTCTTCAGCTTCTGGCAATACAATTACGGATGCTGCACTGGTATGAACGCGCCCTTGAGTTTCTGTTTGTGGAACACGTTGAACACGGTGAACTCCTGCTTCAAACTTCATAGAGCCATAAACATCCTCTCCACTAACTTCAAAAATAACTTCCTTAAACCCTCCGGATGTACCGTCATTAAAATCTACAACATCAACTTTCCATCCTTTAGATTCGCAATACTTTGTATACATTCGGTACAAGTCTCCTGCAAAAATACTGGCTTCATCACCCCCTGCGCCGGCTCTGATTTCCATAACAATATTTTTAGCATCGTCTGGGTCTTTAGGAATTAAAAGAAACTTAATTTCTTCTTCTAAATTGGGAAGTTGTGCTTTAGCCTCATCCATTTGCATTTTGGCCATTTCAACCATTTCGGCATCACTACCATCATCAATGATTTCTTTCGCCTCTTCGATGTTTGACATTAAAGACTCATAAATAAGCCCAACATCAACCATTTTTTTTAGGTCTTTATATTCTTTATTTAGTTGTACATAACGCTTCTGATCAGAAATAATATCTGGTTGGATGATTAAGTCATTAACTTCATCAAAACGTTGTTTAACTATTTGTATTTTTTCTAACATCTACTTAAGAAATTATGTTGTAAAAGTACTGTTTTTTATGGATTCAAAGTCAATCAAAAGCAAAGCTAATATTCAAATACCCCAAACTCACTTTTAATGGTGAGTTTTTTGGAGTTAGCTGCTTCTACACGTCCAATAATTTGAGCATCTACATTAAATGATTTTGATGTCTTGATAATTGCATCTGCAATTTCTGGTTTCACATATAGCTCCATACGGTGTCCACAGTTAAATACCTGATACATTTCTTTCCAATCAGTATCTGATTGAGATTGTATTAACTTAAACAGTGGAGGAACTGTGAACATCTTATCTTTAATAATGTGTAAATCGTCAACAAAGTGAAGTATTTTGGTTTGTGCACCTCCGCTACAATGTACCATTCCGTGAATAGAACTCGCATCATATGATTCTAAAATTGACTTGATAATTGGGGCATAGGTACGAGTGGGAGATAATACTAATAGTCCAGCATCTATAGGCGAACCTTCAACTGGATCGGTTAATTTCATTTGCCCTGAGTACACTAAATCTTCAGGGACAGCAGCATCAAAACTTTCTGGATATTTGGCAGCTAAATAACTCCCAAACACATCATGCCTAGCCGAGGTAAGACCATTACTTCCCATTCCTCCATTGTAAGACTTCTCATAGGTGGCTTGACCAAAAGAAGCCAATCCAACGATCACATCGCCGGGTTCAATATTTGCATTATCGATCACTTTGCGTCTTGGCATTCTGGCAGTAACAGTTGAGTCTACAATAATAGTTCTTACTAAGTCTCCTACATCTGCTGTTTCTCCTCCTGTTGAATGAATTGTTACTCCAAACTCTTTTAAATCTTCAATAAGCTCTTCTGTTCCATTTATAATAGCGGAAATAACAGCACCTGGAATGACATTTTTGTTACGACCAATGGTTGATGATAATAGAATATGATCAGTAGCTCCAATACATAGTAAATCATCTATGTTCATTATTAATGCGTCTTGTGCTATTCCTTTCCAAACTGAAATATCTCCAGTTTCCTTCCAATACATATACGCTAAGGAACTTTTAGTCCCTGCGCCGTCAGCATGCATAATCAGGCAATAATCCTCATCATTGGTCAGGTGATCAGGTACAATTTTACAAAAGGCTTTCGGGAACAATCCTTTATCTATATTTTTGATTGCTTTATGTACATCTTCTTTGGATGCTGAAACACCTCTTTGTGCATAGCGTTTACTTATCTCGTTCCCCATAAAAATTATTTGTAATGCAAAAGTAATAAAGTATTTAAATTATTTGAATTAAAAAAAGCCCAATTATACAAATTGGGCTTTTTTTAATTTTATTTAGTAAATAACAATTCACGATACTTAGCCAGTGGCCATAACTCATCGTCAATTAATAATTCTAGCTTATCGCAATGATAACGAATATCATCAAAAAGTGGTTTTACTTTTGAACAGTAAATTTCAGCCTTTTTAGTTGTATTATCGATTGAATTGGCCTTTTTACGTTCATTGATCATTTTAGTTACCCCAGAGTTAATAGCCTCAATTCGCTTAGATATCTCGGCAATTAGCAGTAATTGCTCACTAGCATATTGTTTAAAGTCTTTTCCAAAAATATCCTTCAATCCTTTGACATTATCAATCAAAATATTTTGATACTTAACAGCTGTCGGAATGACATGGTTTCGAGCAATATCCCCTAAACTTCTGCCTTCAATTTGTATGATATGTACATATTCTTCAATTTCAATATCATAACGTGCTTCAATCTCTACCTTATTCATCACATTTAAGCTCTCATAAAGAGCTATAGTTTTAGGATCAATCTTAACTTTTAGCGCATCAGGCGTATTTTTATTATTACTCAAACCTCTTTTGGCAGCTTCTTTTTCCCACTCACCACCATATCCATTTCCTTCAAAAAGTATATTTCTTGAAGTTTTAATATATTCTCTTAGGACATTAAAAATAGCTTCATCCTTTTTCAAGTCTTTCTTGGAAATTAAAGTATCTACCTCTGACTTAAAATCAATTAACTGACGGGCAACAATAGAGTTAAGGACAGTCATTGGGTTGGCACAATTAGCAGTAGAACCAACGGCGCGAAACTCAAATTTATTTCCTGTAAAAGCAAATGGAGATGTTCTATTTCGATCGGTATTATCCAATAGTATTTCTGGGATTTTTCCTACAACATTTAATTTTAAATCTGTTTTTTCTTCCGGAGACAGCTTGCCTTTAGTAACGCCTTCAAGCTCGTGAAGTACTTTTGTTAATTGGGCGCCAATAAACACAGACATAATTGCTGGGGGCGCTTCGTTTGCGCCTAAACGGTGATCGTTGGTCGCAGAAGCTATGCAAGCACGTAGTAACTCTTCATTATCGTGTACCGCTTTAATGGTATTTATAAAAAATGTTAAAAACTGTAAGTTACTCATTGGCGTTTTACCTGGCGCCAGTAAGTTTACGCCTGTATCAGTGCTTAAGCTCCAGTTGTTATGTTTGCCAGACCCATTTACTCCTGCAAAGGGTTTTTCGTGAAATAAGACTTTAAAATTATGGCGGTGTGCTACTTTTTGCATCACGTCCATAACCAATGAATTATGGTCTACTGCCAAGTTAGCCTCTTCATATATTGGGGCTAGCTCAAACTGATTAGGAGCCACTTCATTATGTCGTGTTTTTACAGGTATCCCAAGTAACATAGACTCCGTCTCAAGCTCACGCATAAAATTTAAAGCCCGAGCAGGAATGGTACCAAAATAATGGTCGTCTAGTTGCTGATCTTTCGCTGAACTATGTCCCAACAGCGTACGCCCTGACATTTCAATATCAGGTCTTGAGGCTACCAATGCTTTGTCAATTAAAAAGTATTCTTGTTCCCAACCTAGAGAAGCTGTTACTTTTTTCACCGTTTTATCAAAATAACGAGATACATCAGTTGCCGCGTGATCAACAGAATTAAGAGCTCGTAAAAGCGGAGTTTTATAATCTAAAGCTTCTCCTGTATAAGCTACAAAAACTGTAGGAATACACAAAGTTGTACCAAATATAAAGGCTGGAGATGTTGGATCCCAAGCGGTATACCCTCTGGCCTCAAATGTATTTCGAATGCCTCCATTTGGAAACGAAGAAGCATCGGGCTCTTGCTGAACCAATTGATTACCTTCAAAACGTTCTAAAGCTTCACCATTGCCTACTGTTTCAAAAAAGGCATCATGTTTTTCGGCTGTAGCGCCAGTCAATGGTTGAAACCAGTGCGTATAATGAGTAACTCCTTTAGCCATTGCCCAATCTTTCATTGAGGACGCAATTTGATCGGCTATAGAGCGGTTAATCTTATCCCCCTTATCAATAGCTCGCATGAGACTATTAAAGGCTTCTTTAGTTAAAAATTGACGCATCATTTTGAACCCAAAAACATTAGCTCCGAATATTTCAGATTGTTTTGCTTCCCCAGTAACTGGTATTGGAAGCCGATCTAAGGACTGCTTAAGTGCATGAAATCTAAGTGTAGACATAGGATGGATTTAAGTGAAATTATAGTTGCAAAAATATAATAATCACACTAAAAATAAGCTTTTGACTAAATATTTATTAACAAATTTAAAATTTATTCATACTTTAAATATGAATAAAACATATAAACCCCTAAAAAGATAGGGTATTCAATAAAAACTTATCAATGTTAATAATTTAACCCCTAAAAAAATAGAGTAACTATCATAATATTTATATTTGTGAACATTAAATCAATTATTACAAAAAATTATGGCAAAAATTAAATTAGAATATATCTGGTTAGATGGATATCATCCAACTCAGAATATGAGAAGTAAAACTAAAGTTGAGGAACACGAAAACTTTCAAGGTACAATTGAAGAATTAGATAACTGGTCTTTTGATGGTTCCTCTACGAGACAAGCTTCGGGAGGTTCTTCAGATTGCTTACTAAAGCCTGTTGCAATCTATCCAGATCCTGCAAGAATTAATGGTTACTTAGTGATGACTGAAGTATTGAATGCAGACGGAACGGCTCACGTTTCTAATGGACGTGCTACAATTGATGATAATGACAATGATTTCTGGTTTGGTTTTGAGCAAGAGTATTTCATCATGGATACCAAAACGCAATTACCTCTAGGTTTCCCAATTGGCGGGTATCCTGCTCCACAAGGCATGTACTACTGTTCAGTTGGTGGATTAAATACACACGGAAGAAATTTAGTTGAAGAACATGCTGATTTATGTATTGATGCTGGATTAAATTTTGAAGGAATAAATCAAGAAGTTGCATCTGGACAATGGGAATTTCAATTATTTGCTAAAGGAGCTAAACAAGCTGGAGATGAAATTTGGATTGCTCGTTACCTGTTAGACAGACTTACAGAAAAATATGGCTACTATATTGACTACCACCCAAAACCACTTGGAAAAGAGATGGACTGGAATGGATCAGGGATGCATGCTAACTTCTCAAACACAATCTTAAGAACTTGTGGAGACAAAGACGTTTATGCTAAAATTTGTGAAGCGTTCAGACCAGTTGTAAAAGAACATATTGAAGTTTATGGAGAATTTAACGACCAACGTTTAACCGGACTACATGAGACTGCTGCAATCACGGATTTCTCATGGGGAGTTTCAGATAGAGGCGCTTCAATTCGAATTCCAATTATTGCTGTAGAAAAAGGCTGGAAAGGCTGGTTAGAAGACCGTAGACCCGCATCTAATGGAGATCCTTACAAAATTGCAGGACGTATCATAAAAACAGTTAAATCTGCAAAATTATAATTATTTAAAACATACTTTATATTTACAAAAAAACACTTGCAATTAAGCAAGTGTTTTTTTTTGATCATTACTTTAATTTAAATGAATAGTTGAATAATTATTTACACACGATACAAAAAAAAACGACAAGTATTTAATTTTTTTAATAAGTAAAACTTAAAAAAATGATTAGCAAATTAAATGAAAAATAGTAAGCAATACAGCATTAAATACTATATTACACTAATTAAACATCTGAATGTTAATTAATTATATGCCAAAATAAGAAAAGAAGTAGATGAAAATGATCAATTAGAATCCATGCAAAAACCAAACTACAAAGCCTTAGAAAAACAAATTAAAAGCTTGAAGGGTAACATTAAAGGATTAAATGAATCAAAAAACGATTTTAATGCTTTGATTTATAATATCCCTAAAATGTTTAAAATAATTGAATTAATTTATGATGAATCCGGGAAAGCCATAGACTATTATTTTAGAGAGATAAATAAGAAATTTATGCTATTTACTAATCTCTCTAAAAGTCAATTGATTAATAAACGCTATAGAGAAGTTATTGGAGAAATACCAGATGAATGGCTAATTTGTTATTCTGAAATTTTAAAAACAAATATCTCGGTCTCTGGAATAATATTAAATTCTCCTGAAAACATAAAATATGAAATTTCTGCGTGGAAAATAGATAGCAATAAACTAGCGATTGTTTTTTCTGATGTCACAGACCAAAACAACCAACAACTAGAGATCCTAAATGACAAAAATAAAGCAGAAGAAAAAAACAGACTAAAATCTGAATTTATTAGCAATCTATCTCATGAAATAAGAACACCAATGAACGGAATTATAGGGTTTTCTGGCTTCTTAAATAACCATGATTTGACTATAGAAAAGAGGAAGCAATACATCCGTATTATTCAAAATAGTGGACATCAATTACTAAGAATTGTTGATGACCTCATAGAAATATCTAGCTTGGAGACCAAACAATTAGTCGCTTCAGAACAGCCCTTTTGTTTTAATGAGATGCTTTTTGATTTGTTTACGGTTTTTGACCTAAGGGCAAAAGAAAATAAAACCCCCTTGTATTTAAAAAGAGGGTTGTCTGATGAAGCAAGTACCATCTTTTCTGACAGAAGTAAACTTAACAAAATCATAAGTAATTTAATTGACAATGCTTTAAAATTCACTAGTGATGGTTATATAGAATTTGGGTATTTACTACATGAAGAGAATTTAAGAATTTATGTTGAAGATACTGGCGTTGGAATTGCAATTCAAAAACAAGAAAGTATCTTTGAACGATTTTCAAAAGAAAACAATGAAATGTCAAACAACGTTAGCGGATTGGGATTGGGCTTATCAATAGCTAAAGAAAATACGAAGTTACTAAGGGGTGAAATTTCTGTAAAATCTAAAAAAGGAAAAGGGACTACTTTCTTTGTCGATATCCCATACAAACCTTTAAAAACTAGTAAAAGTAAGAAGCTTATCAAAAGTTCAGAAATAAAAAAAGAGTCTGCTCAAAGCATATTAATTGCGGATGATGAAGAAGTTAACTACTTATACCTTGAGATTTTACTCAAGGAAGTGTTTAAAGTAAACTGTGAAATTATCCATGCAAAAAACGGGAAAGAAGCGATTAAACAATGTGAAATAAATTCTAAAATTAATATTGTTTTTATGGATCTGAAAATGCCACTAATTGATGGCTATAAGGCAATGAAAATGATTAAAAAAATACGACCAAATTTAATTATTGTAGCACAAACAGCATCCTCATCTGAAGAGGTTATTAGAAAAATAACAACAAGTGGATTTGATGATTATATGATAAAACCAATAAATAATGAAGCTTTTGATGAAGTACTAAAAAAATATAATCTTGTGACTATTACTAATTAAATCTAAAAAGTTATAAACGTTATAAAATTAAACTGATCACGGCTAGAAGTCTCAAACAGCTGATTCATATAACCAGCTTCCATTCGAATCCGTTTGTTTAATTGATACCCTAGTCCACCATATACACGATTACGATCAAAAACAGCACTCTTCGTATTTAAGAAAACTTCATTATAGGCAGAAAGATAAAATTTAGAATAACCGTCATCTGCTTTGACTAAAGGAATCTTAGCGGCTAAAAAATATCGCAGACGCATTTTAAAATCTTCATCAATAAAGCGTTGTTCAAAACGATAACGATGGGTTAGTGAAACAATTCCTATGCGATCCTTAGAGGTAAATTGCTGAAAAATCCGGTGTTCATTTACAGATATTTTATCTAGACTCTCACTTTCTGGGCTGTAATTCTCTGACAAAATATACCCATAACCCAAAAGTAAATTGTGATTGTTTTCGGATAAATTATAACCAACACCAGTCCTAAGTAACAGCTGTTCTAGATCTCCAACTGCATCATAATTTCTATATTGAACTTCATTATGAATGTTCCATTTGCTATTCAGTTTTTTATTGCCAATATAAATAAGCCAGTTACCAAAGTCACTTTCTTGTGAAATACTAGAAGTAGGCAGCATTAACACACAAGTTAATGCTGCCATTAAAAATTTAGATTTTTTAAGCATAAAAAGTCACCTTACCGTTAGCGATGTTATACATCCCACCAATTATTATTAAATCTCCATTTACTTCCATTTCTTTAAGAATTTCACTTTTGTTACGAATGTCATTTAAAGTCATTTCAACATTTTTAGAAGCTACAGAGTTTACGAAATCAATATTAGATGAGTTTCTCATACTTTCATTTTCAGGAAGCTCTACCGCATCAACTGCAGGCTCAATTTTATTAATAAGGGCTGTTAAATTACCCATTCTTGCATGGTCACAAGCACCTTTAACTGCACCACAAGCAGTGTGGCCAAGAACCACTAATACTTTTGTCCCTGCTAGTTTACAGGCAAATTCCATACTCCCTAAAATATCTTCATTTACAAAATTACCAGCAATACGAATACTAAATAAATCTCCAATACCTTGGTCAAAAACATGCTCTGCAGAGACACGTGAATCTATACAATGTAAAACAGTTGCAAAGGGATATTGACCATTACTTGTAGCATCTACTTGTGCGTTTAAGTCTCTCACAACTTGAGTTGCATTAATAAATCTTTGATTTCCATCTTTTAAAGCTTGTAATGACAATTCTGGGGTCATTGCTGCTTGTGTTTCTTTTGTGTGTGCTTTCATAATTTTATGTATTAAATTTTATTGTCAATATACTAAACTGTTTGAGGTCTTAATTGAAAAAACTGTATAAAACTATCTGGATTTTTTACAACCCCTCTAACAGAAATTAATTTAATGTCAATTTGTTTCCGTTGTGCTTTTTCAGAAAAATCTTCTAAAATTTCAATGATATCATTATCAAGATATCGGGTTTTGGTTACGTCAAGTTCTAAACAACTATTGTGAGGCAAAAGATCTAATTCTTTAAGAATAGCACCTTTATTAAAAAAAGTTACTTCCTCTGCTAAAGTCATTTTTATTTTGTGAACTCCATTACTATGATCTTCAATATGTAAAAAATGTGAATTTTGAAAACTTTTAATCAATATCACTACAATTCCAACAGAAAGACCTAGGGCAATACCTATCAATAGATCGGTGAAAACAATACCTAAAACAGTTACCACGAAAGGGGTAAACTGCTTCCAACCTAATCGATACATATTCAAAAATAATGCAGGTTTTGCTAACTTATATCCAACAATAAACAATACTGATGCCAATACTGACAGAGGTATTTTATTTAACAAGTTTGGAATTAAAATCACAGAAATTAACAATAAAAAACCATGAATAATTGCTGCCATTTTTGTTTTCCCACCCGATTGTATATTGGCAGAACTACGAACTATAACCTGTGTTACAGGCAGACCTCCTATTAGACCTGATAAAACATTACCAATTCCTTGTGCTAACAATTCCTTATTGGTGGGAGTTACACGTTTCAATGGATCTATTTTGTCTGTTGCTTCAACACAAAGTAAGGTTTCTAAACTCGCCACTAAAGCGATAGTAAAGGCCGTGACCCAAACCTGTGGATTTGTAATAGCTCCAAAATTAGGGAAGCTAAACTGAGCCAAAAAGGAAGCTGCATCTTTAGGTACAGGAACACTAACAAGTAAATTAGATGAAATACCCCATTGAGTACTCCCATTCGTACTAACAAAGTAAATGATTCCAACAACTACAGCTACTAAAGGCCCCTGAATCAATTGGAATATTTTTCCCTTTTTAGTTAATACCTCACTCCACAACAATAAAATTGCCAAAGCTAACAAGGCAACTATAGTTGCGCCTGGACTAATAAAGTTAATAGTATTAATTATTTCTGAAAAGGTATTTTCGCCTCCGACTTTGAAAAAAGCAAAATCACCTTCTGGGTTAGAATTATATCCAAAGAAATGTGGGATCTGCTTCAGGATGATTATAATTCCGATTCCTGTTAACATACCCTTAATTACAGAAGATGGAAAGTAATATCCAATCACACCAGCCCTAAGAATACCAAACAGAAACTGAATTGCCCCACCCAGTACTACAGCTAACAGAAAGTTTTCGAAGCTACCAAGAGTTCCAATAGCTATTAAAACAATGGCTGCTAGTCCAGCTGCAGGCCCGCTGACTCCAACGCTAGACCCACTTATGGCTCCAACGACAACACCTCCAACGATACCAGCAATTAGACCCGAAAAAAGAGGCGCGCCACTCGCTAACGCAATCCCCAAGCATAAGGGGAGTGCAACAAAAAATACTACGATACTCGCAGGAAGGTCTGATTTTAAATTTTTAAATGGATTTGAGCTATTCATAGTATAATAATAATGATCGTGCACCACTTCATAAATAAGGCGGTTACATGTTTTTTAATTTTAAATAATTGATTGTAATTTTAAACGACACATATATAGATTAAAAGTGTCTTCAAAATGAGAATTGAAATAATTAAATTACTTCAGGGGGTGGATCATGTAAGTCGATGGTTACATCATTTTTCAAATAACTCAATCGGTAATTAGAAACTGTCTGAGTAAAAACAAAAGTACCTAATTCTAGTAATGTAAGCCTTAACTGTACTTTTTTTTCTTTTGCATCCTCGAGTTCTTGGCTTTCTTTTTCACTTGAATCATTTTCATGATCGTAATCAAGCCATGAAAAAGCCTGTGGATCTATAATCGACATTGATTCTACAACAGGTTGTAAAACAATAGAACAAAACACCAATACAAAAATGAATGCTCTAAACCCTGACGCTAAAATTTGAGATATATTTTTCATTTTTTAGCAAGTGCCTTAAATACTAAGTTTTCGTAAAAACGAACAATATTATTTTTCCCTTCTTCAAAATCTGTTAATGAAGGGAGGTGTTTTGAGAAATAGCGTTGATGATGAGCCCCTTCAATAACGGTTGAGATTAACATATGGGGGAATTCATATGATGGATTAAGTTCCAAGACAAGATCACTAATCCGTTGCACAACGCGCTTATATGTTTTGTAATAGCCTTTTTTATTTTCGTCATCAATTGCCTTAGTATGGTAAGCTTTAGAAGACTCTGAAACAATAATTTTATTTAACAGCACTTCATTGATATAAGAAAAAGCATTGTCTTCAGTAACCTCAGCAGTCACTATAAAAATAGCCTTCGTTAAACGTTCATTAGCCGACGGCACATTTAAGGTAGAGAAAACTAATTTATATTCAATCCAACTCCAATACCAATTGATCAAATAAACTAATAGTGCATGCTTGCTTTCAAAATAACGATAGACCGAACTTTCATTAGATCCAATCTCTACACCTAGCTTTTTGAATGTAAAATCTTCGAAACCTAAGGCATCAATCATTTCAATACTTTTGGATACAATTTTTTGACCTAGCACAGAGGATTCTGGATTCTTTGTATAAAGATCCGAACTAATTGAGATATGTAAAGGTAGTTTATCCATAATATTAATTGCAAATATAATAGTATTACTATTATAAGTAAAAGGTTTAACAATTATTTCACATGAAACTTAAAAAATTACAAAGGGACTGATGAAATTAACTACTTTTTATGTAAGTTTATAGCAGACTTAGAACCCAAATCTGATTCTTCATAACCAATAAGCCTAGAGTAGCGTATTCCTTTTACTTTAAATAAATAAAGCCATTAATTGGTCTAGATTGTGTATACTTAAATTTTGTATTTCTAACTAGGTTATACAGGCAATCGTTAAATCTAATTAAGAGTAAAAAACTTATGTGAGAACCAATTGAAAAAAACGCAATGACAAACACCAACCTATTCAAAGCAAGTCCAGAGAGTAAATCAAAAGCCAAAAAATATCGCGGCATCGCAATTATAGCCTGGTTCCTTGCTATGACAGGGCAAGTGGTGACCATCTTAAAATTACTCCACAAAGACCAATTGACATGGCTTCTCGTGGCCATTGGCCTTATCCTCGCCCTCGCCATTACAGGAAGTATTCTCTGGAAAAAAGCAAATCGATTAGACCCTGCATCAAAAAAAGATAAAATCAAGTTTTTTATTCAAAATCAATTGGGAGCAATCTTGGGCGTCTTGGCATTTTTACCGTTAGTTATTTTCATATTTACGAATAAAAAAATGGATAAAAAATCTAAAGGAATTGCTGGAACGGTCGCCATTATAGCTCTTTTAATTGCAGGCGCAACGGGCATAGATTTCAACCCACCCTCAATTGAACAGTACACTCAAGAAATCAATGAACAAACCAGTACCCTAAAAACAATCAACAACAATTCTGATGCCGTATTCTGGACCAAAGCGGGCAACAAATACCATATTAATAAAGACTGTCAACACATTAAAGGCCGTGAAAGTATTTCGAACGGCAGCGTGAAAGAATCTTGGGAACAAAAGGGGATCTCGGAACTCTGTAAAACCTGTGAAAAACGAGCCCGGAAATAAGAGGATGAAGTTAGATTTATCTATTTCACCTCCCAATAAGTGACCTAAAACA
>CAJIZJ010000051.1 GCA_905181825.1 uncultured Flavobacteriaceae bacterium | reverse complement strand
GTGGCAACTATTATAGTGACACCAACATTCACAAATGAGGGTGTTAGTTGTGATGGCCCAACAGAGAGTTTCACAATTACGGTGAACCCAACGGCACAAGTTAATGTTATTGCAAATGAAGTTGTTTGTAATGCAGAAGCAATAAGTGTACTTTTCACGACTGAAAATACAGTTGGAGATACTGCTTATGCTTGGACTTCGGATATTGAAATAGGTGCTGGACTTACAGGCGCTGGGGATATGAGTTTTACAGCTGCCAATGAAGGGACGGATCCTTTAGTAGCAACCATTATAGTGACACCAACATTTACAAATGAGGGTGTTAGTTGTGATGGCCCAACAGAGAGTTTTACAATTACGGTGAATCCATCAGCACAGGTTGATATTCCTGACGATTTAGTAGTTTGTAACACAGATACGACGAATATATTATTCACAACCCAAAATACAATGGGTAGTCCAACCTATACTTGGATATCTAACATTGATATTGGTACGGGGCTTTTAGGGACTGGGAACCTAAGTTTTACAGCTGTAAATACTAGTACACAGCCTTTAGTAGCAACTATTATAGTGACTCCTACATTTGTGAATGACGGGGTTAGCTGTGAAGGATCTTCTGAGAGCTTCACAATCACAGTTAATCCATCAGCCCAAGTAAATGTTCCTACAGACCAGGAAGTTTGTAATGCAGGTATAACAGAAATAATTGTGTTTACAACACAAAATACAGTTGGAACAACGACTTATACGTGGACTAATAATACGCCAAGTATTGGTTTAGCATCTAATGGAAGTGGAGATATTACATCTTTTATAGCGACCAATATAGGAACAGAGCCTTTAGTGGCAACTATTACAGTCACTCCATTATTTAGTAACCAGGGTACAGATTGTAATACAGGAGCTTCAGAGACGTTTACAATAACGGTTAATCCAACTCCAGAAATTGATCTTATTTCTGATCAAACGATATGTAGTCGTTACCCTTTTGATGATGTGGCAATAAGCACACCAACTTCGCCTTTAGGATCCTTTACCTATTCATGGGAAGTTACGACAGCGGGTCCAAATTTGAGTGGTTTTACCACGGCTTCAGTTGGAGAACTTCCAATATCAACTCCAATTATTGGAGAGACGATCTTTAATACTAATAGTGTAGCAGAAGATTTAGTGTATTCATTAACACCTTTCTTTAATGGTTGTGCTGGGAACACACAGACCTTTACTATTACTGTTGATCCAACTCCAGAAATTTTTGCGATGAGCGAAACTATTTGTAGTGAAGATACATTTGATGTATTGCCAATTAATGGAGATCCAACGGCTGCGACTATAGTGCCACTAGGAACTACATATACTTGGTCTGTTCTATCTAGTCCTGAGGTTACCGGAGCATCCGATGAAGTGATTCCACAAAACAGTGTAAATATTACTACGGCTTTAATTAACTCATCAAATATCGATCAGGAAGTTATTTATACAGTAACTCCAACGTCAGATCAGGGATGTGTTGGTCCAACATTTGAACTTACGATCACAATAGAGCCTCGTCCAATTATTTCGGATAAAACAGATGCTATTTGTAGTGGTGATACGTTCACACTTTCGCCTGCCAATAATGCGCCTGTAGAAATTGTACCTGCAAATACCTTATATTCTTGGGTCATACAATCCCCAAATACAGATTTAACATTCTTGACGGGGTATAGCGCAGAAACTGATCAGCCACTTATTAGTCAGACACTTATAAACACTTCTGACGAAGTCAAAACAATCACTTACATTATTATACCAAATACAGGTAATTGTGAAGGGCTTCCTTTTGAATTAGAAGTAGCGGTGAGTCCTGGACCTTTTGTTGAAGATATTGTGTTAGATCCTATATGTAGTGAAGATACTTTTGTAGTGGCTCCAATTACTGGAATTCCAAATAATAATATCGTTGTACCAGCTGGAACAACATACACCTGGACGGTTAGTGCTAATCCAGATCTTACTGGACAGGGTGCTCAAACAGTACCACAATCAACGATTTCTCAAACGTTAATCAATGGGACTTCAGTGGTTCAAACTGTTATCTATACTGTGACGCCGCTTTCAGCGGGTTGTCAAGGACCTTCATTTGATATTGTTGTAACGGTCAAACCACGTCCGTCCATCCTTAGTGGATCAGACACACAAAACACCCAATGTAGTGGAAATTCATTTATGGTTTTACCTCAAGACGGGGTTCCTACAGTAACTACTTTAGTCCCCGTAGGCACCACTTATACATGGGAAATTTTAACTGATAACTCTTCTCTTTTAGGCCAAACATTAATTCAAAATGTGCCACAAAATGAAATTAGTGAAACATTAATCAATACAACCAATATAAATCAGCAAATCACATACGTAGTTACTCCTGAAGCTGATGGCTGTATTGGAGATTCATTTGAAGTTGTTATTACGATACAACCAATACCAGTAATTCCAGATTTAGTACAGGTTTTATGTGACGAAGATAATTATATCCTAAGCCCTGTAAATGGCGTTTTACCAGATGCTTTTACAATTGTTCCGGATACCACATTGTATACTTGGGGAGCACCAGTGCTTAGTAATCCAAATATTACAGGCTGGACTACAGGCACAGATGAAGCTTTTTTTGATACTGGTATTTTAGAAAATGGAACGACTGTTATTCAGACAGTCACATTTACGGTAACTCCGAATTACTATACGACTTCAAATCCTGCTACTCCTCAATGTGTAGGGGAAGATTTCACAGTTACAATATCTTTGAAGCCGTCTCCTGAAATTAATGAAGTGATTGCAAATATAGCTTGTAGCTATAGTGATCCTTTATGTGGTGCAAGTATTGATATTAGTCCTATCGGTCTCGCCCCTTTTACTTATAGCTGGACTTCGGTTGAAGGTAATCCAATAGCAGACCCATCCGCTGAGGATTTAGTAGACCTATGTCCTGGAACATATGAGTTAGCCATTACAGATAATACTGGGTGTACTTATTTATATGATTATGAAATCATACCTCCAACTCCGGTAGAGTTTACTTTAGTTACCTTAAGTGGAATTTCTTGTAACAACGTAAATGACCCCCCTTGTGACGGTTTTATTGAAATGAGTTTATCTGGAGGTACGCTTCCTTATGCATCAATAGAATGGTTTGGCGAAACAGCGCCTGGTTCTGAGATTTTCACAGTTGGTCCATTTACCAATACGGCTAATCCACTTCAGTTATTAAATGCTTGTGAAGGCAGATATCATTTGGAAGTTATAGATGCTAATGGATGTCAGTTTATTTCTGATCCATATATTATTGAGCAAATAAATACGCCTATCATATTATCAGATACAGTTTCTAACTTTAATGGTTTTAATATTGATTGTAATGGAGCTAATACGGGGTCTATTTCAGTTGATTTAGATGGTGGCTCGGGAACTTATAATTATTCTTTAGCGGATGATTCTACACTACCAAATATAATTTTTGCAGGTACATTAAATTCGTCTCCCGCAACCGTTACTTTCGATTTCTTAATTGCGGGTAATTATACACTTACGGTTACCGATCCAATTTGTCCTTTTGATATTGTGGTGCCTTATACTTTAACTCAACCAGATCCGTTGATTATGATTGCAACCTTAACGGATCCAATTAGTTGTTTTGGAGGTTTGGCAACTTATGATCTTACAGCGACAGGAGGGGTGCCTCCTTATACAGGAACAGGGCTTATTCAGGTTTCAAGTGGCTCAGTTACATTTACTCTCTTTGATTCCAATGGGTGTAGTGATGCCTTTACAACGACGGTTACAGAACCCACCGAACTTACATCTACATCACTAGTAACAAACGCACTTTGCTTCGGAGATTTAGGTCTTGTAGAAATCACTCCTAACGGAGGGGAGGGCGTATTAACAGTCTCACTTTTTGATGCTGCAAATATTTTTATGAGTAGTCAAATAACAACTCCTGGTATTGCTGTCCAGTTTAATGAATTGGCAGGTTCTTATTTCTATACTGTAGAAGATGCTAATGGTTGTGAAACGAATCCAATAGTAGTTGCTATAGACGAACCCCTACTGCTTGAAGTAACTAGTGTAGTTGTTACAGATCCAGATTGTAATTCCACCCCTGCATGGGCTTTTGATAATGGTTCTATTTGTATTACAATTATTGGTGGTACCAATCCATTTCCTGTAGGAGCTGGATGGATAGATAATGGCGGCGGAAATTGGTGCTTAACAGCACTGTCTGCTGGCACATATCCTATTGATGTTACTGATATTAATGGGTGTCCATTGTTCACGATAATTCAGGACGTTACACTAACGAGACCTCCACAAATCACAGCCTTTTTTAGAGATACTCTTGAAATAGATTGTGCTTCGGATACCGCAACACAAACCAATTTTATATTTGTAAATGGTGGCGTTCCACCTTATGAAATCACCTGGTCTGGTGGTGTTTGGGATCCCTTGACTCAGGAATTGATGGAAACTTCTGTTGGAGGTAATTATACGGCATTTGTAAATGATCAATATGGAATTGCCAATGGGTGTCCTCCTATAGCATTTCCTCTGGAACCTATTGTGTTCTTTGAATTTGGAATTTCAGACTTCACTCTCTCTTCCTCAAATAGTAGTTTTTGTGGAGTTTATTCTATTAATGATCCTGTGAATTTCCAAAATACATCTATTGGAGATATTGTTAATTTCACATGGAACTTTGGAGATGGCTCTCCTCTAGTAAGTGGGGTTGATGCTCCATCTCATATATATGATACTTTAGGAACTTATACAATTGAGTTAACTGTAGAAGATAATTATGGTTGTTTAGACACATTTTCTGAAACTATAGAAGTTACTAAAGGCTATGAAATAATTTTACCTACGGCATTCACTCCAAATTTTGATGGAATTAATGAAACAATTCGACCTGTTTTTAATTGTATGACGTCGGTGAAAATGAGTATTTATGACACCTGGGGCTCCCTATTGTATGTGGAGACTGGAGATACTATTTATGGTTGGGATGGTACAATAGATGGCAATCCAGCAGAAAATGGAAATTATATTATTGTGGTAGTTGCGGAAACATTCAATGGGAATGTGGTTGAGTTGAATGGTCCAATAACCTTAATTAAATAAGATATTAAGATGAAGAAATATATTGTAATACTAACAGTACTTACTTGCGTAAAAGTATATGCTCAGGACCCAATTCATACTCAGTTTTTTATGATTCCTGAGACCCTAAGTTCTAGTTTTACTGGAGCTAAACAATCCACTAGAGCGGGGATTATTCACCGTACCCAGTGGCCTGGTTTAAACTTTAGTTTAAACACGCAGTTTGCATTCTTTGATAACTGGTTTGAAGAAGTCAATAGTGGAATTGGAATAAGTGTGCTCAATCATCAGGAAACAACGACACGTTATAATTTTACTCAGGTTAATTTAAATTATGCGTATCAATTTCCTATTTCTGCCGAATGGAATGTGCGTCCGAGTATTTCCTTTGGTTATGGAGCTAAAGATTTTGGATTTCAAAATTTACTGTTAGAAGATCAAATCAATATTTTTAGTGGAATTATTAACAACGCTTCGATAGATCCAATAAACTTGAACGAATCTGTGAGATTTATTGATTTCAGTGCTTCTGTACTTTTTAACAGTGAGAACTCTTGGGTAGGTCTTACCTTTAAACATTTAAACAAGCCTAATATTTCTATGCAGTTTGATGGTCAAGATAATTTAGAAATGTTCATGTCTCTACATGGATCTGTTTTCATCCCTACTGGGGACTACCGAAATGATAATAAATTATTTGTACTAGCCAATGCGATGCAACAAGGAGATTACAATCGATTTGATTTGGGAGCTAAATACCAAATGGATGATTTTTCGTTTGCATTATTAGCAGCTACCAATCCTAATAAAGTTGATCCCAATAGCCATTTTTTAACTTCTATAAATGCTTTTATGGGATTGGATTGGGAAGGCTTTAGGTTTGGGTATTCGTATGATTTTAATATGACTGAAATCGGAAGGACAGGAGGCGTTTACGAACTTTCTATTTCGTATGACTTCTTTAACAACTATGAATGTTTTGGTTGTCCAGATTATTAAATAGTATTTAATTTAGTGAACTTGTTTTAGGTTAAATCATATTCTGTATTGTAATATAATTAGTAATATTGCTTATTAAATTTCGCACACTGATTTAGCTTAATAAAAGAATGAAATCACACCCTCATTTGTCTATTGTGATTCCCGTATTTAATGAGGAAGGCTCGATAATTCTTTTGTTTACCTCAATTGTAAATGCACTTCACTGTTATAATTATGAACTTATTTTTGTAGATGATTGTTCTACTGACTCAACGGTCCTCACAATAAATTCGCTTAATACTACACGGGTTAAGCTCATTAGTTTTGATTGTAATAAAGGGCAAAGTTCAGCGCTTGCTGCAGGGATTAAGTTAGCAAAAGGAACCTATATTGTTACAATGGATGGTGATTTTCAAAATGACCCATCTGATGTGCCAAAAATGATAGATCTGATTTTTAATGAGGATTTAGATATGGTGATAGGGATTCGTCACAATCGGCAAGATCCGATACTTAAAACACTTCCATCAAAAATTGCTAATTTTATAATAAGAACCACCACTCAGCTTCAGATAACGGATTCTGGCTGTGCGCTAAAGGTGATGACTTCTAAAACAGCTAAAAGGATACCCTTGTATGGTGAGCTGCATAGGTTCATGGCATTAAATGCTCATATTAATGGCGCTCAAATAAAAGAAATTCCAATTATTCATCACCCACGAAAACACGGCGTTTCTAAGTATGGATTAGCCAGAACATTTAAAGTTTTAAAAGATCTAAGTGCGATTATTATTAAGCACAAAATGACAAAGCAGTAAGCCTTTCATCATATCATTTAAAACATTCAGTTTGTTTCGAAAATTAATAGTAATTTTAAAGTCTAAACTTACGGATGTCGATACCAATTAAAATAATAGAATGTCCACGTGATGCCATGCAAGGCATTAAGACATTTATTCCCACAGCTCAAAAGGTTCAGTATCTTCAGTCTTTATTAAGAGTTGGTTTTGATACCATTGATTTTGGAAGTTTTGTATCCCCTAAAGCCATTCCTCAAATGTCGGATACTGCAGAAGTATTATCTCATCTAGACCTTAGTAAAACTTCGAGTAAATTATTGGCGATTGTTGCAAATAGTCGTGGGGCATTAGCCGCTGCGTCTCATAAAGAAATTGACTTTTTAGGATATCCGTTTTCAATCTCTGAGAATTTCCAGATGCGAAACACCCATAAAACAATCAAAGAGTCAATAGAGACTTTACAAGATATTTTGTCAATTGCCGATGCTAATGATAAACGTTTAGTGGTGTATTTGTCTATGGCTTTTGGAAATCCTTATGGAGACCCTTGGAATGTAGATATAGTAGGAGAGTGGACTCAACGGTTAAATGCTATGGGTGTAGAGATTTTATCTTTAAGTGATACGATTGGAAGTTCATCATCAGATTCTATTTCCTATTTATTTAAAAACTTAATTCCTGCCTATAGCCACATTGAGTTTGGAGCCCACTTACATACAAATCCTTTACATTGGCATTCCAAAGTCGAGGCTGCCTACAAAGCTGGCTGTGTAAGGTTTGATGGTGCCATTCAAGGATTTGGAGGCTGTCCAATGGCTAAAGATCAGCTTACTGGTAACATGCCAACAGAAAAGCTACTATCCTATTTTACAACTCATAAAGCAACTGTGAATCTCAATGCGCTTAGCTTTGAAAGTGCCTATAATGAGGCTACAAAGATTTTTTCAGTGTATCATTAAAATTTATTGTAAAATTGTTTTTATTTAGAATCATTCTACATTATATTTGGACTTCTATTTAGAATGATTTTAAATAATATAAATAATGAAAGACCATTACGATGATATAAACGTAATACATTACAATGATTTTGGTATTGCATTTAGTTGGAAACAGAACACTTTTTCTTCCAAGAATAAAATTCAGTTGGTATTTAAGGACACTGGAATACTTCTCTCAAAATCTGAAGTATTATCCTTTAAGTCCGATATCGAATATTTGATGTGTAAAGAATGTGACTGTAAAGAAAAATGTAAAAATTTAATCCCTTCTCCCTGTGAATTCATTACTTTTTCTATGTCTGACTCTGAATTAACGGGATTAAATGACCTGTTGGCTGGTGTTTGCTTTAGCATAGAGTTAAATGATATATTAAAAAAAATTATTTAAAATAATTCTAAATAAGCTTGTATACTTTAAGTTTTGGTGTTAAATTTGCAAGAAATATATAACACTATTTTAAATAAGTCTAAATAAGAATTAAAAAAACAATTATGAAATTTTATTACAATTCAATTAAATTATTTGCTGTATCTATGTTAGTTGCAACAAATTTCTCATGTTCAAGCGATGATGATTCTTCATCTATTAATGGCCCAGAAGTTACTGCTCCAGATACTTACGTATTCGAAAGACAAGGAGAAAGCACAGTTAGTTTCGGAGGACAAACTGCCCGATTAGAAATGGCAGCTTCGTTATTTAATAAGCTAAACG
>CAJIZJ010000050.1 GCA_905181825.1 uncultured Flavobacteriaceae bacterium | reverse complement strand
CAAGATATTGTAACCGCCGGGGTTGGAGGGGCTCTATTTTCTGGCGTGTTAACAACCATGGCTATGACAGGGAAAAATGTACTGAAGAGAATTCAAGAAACGCCTAAGTAAATAAAGTGACACAGTTTTAAATTATAATTCATAAACTGCAGTTGAAATTTATGAATTATAACACATTTAAACCCCTAAAGACACCATTGTTTTTGAAACAATAAGTGGTGAGTTGACTGTTGAGTTTAATGAAGGTTTGTACCAGCTTAATTTCCCTACTCGTATGCCAAAGATTTCAAAGCTTCCTGATGCCATTAAAAACGCCTTGAATATACTCCCAAAAAGAATTTACAAATCAAGAGATTATGTATTGGTTTTCGACTCTGAAGCTGACATTCGGAACCTAAAAATTGACCGTCAAATTTTTGATCAAATAAGTCTAGGCACAGGGGGTGTAATTGTAACTGCAAAAGGGGATCAATATGATTATGTATATCGATTTTTCACCCCTTAGGCATCTATTTTAGAAGATCCAGCAACTGGCTCAGCTCAATGCTCATTAATTCCATTTTGGGCTATAGAATTAAAAAAAGACAAACTGAGTGCCATTCAACTTTCCGATAGAGTTGGGCATTTTCAATGTGAAAACAAGAAAGAGAGAGAGTTCTAATAAGTGGGAACGCAAAAACGTATTCTATTGGCCATTTTTGGACAGACTAATCTATTTAATTACTTAAACACAACAACCTATGATCTAGAAATATAAACAGGCTTTAATCGCCAGCACATTACTAGGACTTGTATCGATTATAGCAACTGTTTACATACTAGGAGACCTAAAGCCTTACGACTCGCCTTTATTTTCTTTAATCAAAACAGGGGTTGAGGGACTTTCGAAATACAATGTAAGCTTCCTAATTATCTGTATTTTTTGTTAAGGCTATTAGTAAAGCTCCTTTTTGGTTAGTTGGAATAATGAGTATGTTTATATTTCCACTGGACGCCATTTATGAAATGATTATTGACTCCAGCTCTCATAACTTGTTTCCACTTGAGTTAATCTTATATACCTTTTTAACTATACCATCAATTATAGGCGCATTCACTACTCACTGTATCATACTAATTTTATTAAAAATAAAACTAATGATCCTTTGCGCTAATTCATTTGAATTTTATAGAAAATAAAAGTCCATAAAATGATTGTACCTTTGCTCGCTTAAACAAATAACCAACTTTCATAGTATAGGCATGGCAAAACTCCCAAAAGAATACCAGTTTTTAGACTTATCTGATTACGGACGAACCGGAGGACGTTGGATTGCTAAGCAACTTAAAAACACATGCTTCACTCCTATTCATGTAACAACTCTATTTATTTTTGCTGGGCTTATAGCCATTGGTTGCATGCTAAACGGCTACTACAAAATAGCTGCTCTTTTTATCATATTAAAGTCTATCCTAGATGCTGCCGATGGAGAGCTATCACGGCTTAAAAACACGCCTTCCTACACGGGGCGCTATTATGATTCTATTGCGGATATTATCCTTAATTTTTGTTTTTTACTCGCTTTCTGGCACATTACTGACAGTTCAATAATTTATATGTTAATCGCCTTTTTTGGAATTCAACTTCAAGGAACCGTCTATAATTATTACTATGTAATTTTAAGAAATGCTGTGGAAGGCGACTCTACAAGTAGAATTTTTGAAGACGCTGCACCAAAAGCACTTAAAGGAGAAAGCCAACGTACTGTAAATATCTTTTACAATATTTATGACATACTATATATCACCTTTGACAAGATAATGTACCATATGGACAAAAATGCAAGTGACAGTCCCCCGTTCCCAAAGTGGTTTATGACCCTGGTCTCTATGTATGGTCTTGGATTTCAATTACTGTTCATGGCGCTTATGCTGGCCTTAAACCTACATGACTACGTGATCCCATTTTTCATTGGCTATTCAGCACTAATCGTGGTATTTGTTGGACTTAGAAAACTAGTTCTTAAACCCTTATAAAGTGTTTGCAACTTTTGCAACAGCTGCAATTGTTTCGTCCAAGTCTTCATATGTCAAGGCATCTGTAATAAACCAAGTCTCAAATGCACTTGGAGCAATGTAAACTCCTTCATTTAGGAGACCATGGAAAAAGGTTTTAAAGCGCTCGTTATTTCCTTCTGCAGCCGTTTCAAAATCTACTACATTCGTTTCACAAAAATGTACAGAAATCATTGAGCCTATTCTATTAATGGTATGTGTTATTTGATGTGTAGTTAAGGCTGCTGTTATGCCTTCGTGCAGATACGCTGTTTTCTTTGCTAAGCGATCAAACACCTCAACATCAGATTCTAAAGCCTTTAACATTGCATACCCTGCTGCCATGGCTAATGGATTGCCACTCAAAGTACCAGCTTGATATACGGGACCTAAAGGCGCTAGATGTGACATTATTTCGTGGCGTGCTGCAAAAGCACCTACTGGCAAACCTCCTCCTATTACTTTCCCAAAACATACAATATCGGCATTAACACCATATAATTCTTGAACTCCACCCTTAGCCAAACGAAAGCCCGTCATAACCTCATCAAAAACTAAAACGGATTGATGTGCATCACACAAATCTCGAAGTCCTTGCAAAAACCCTGGATGCGGCGGAATACATCCCATATTTCCAGCTACTGGCTCTACAATAATACACGCAATTTTAGAAGGGTTTGCTTCAAATAGTTTAGTGACAGAGTCTAAATCATTATACGTAGCAAGCAAGGTGTCTTTGGCCGTTCCTTGTGTAACTCCTGGACTGTTGGGGCTTCCAAAAGTAACCGCACCACTACCGGCTTGAATGAGAAATGAGTCTGAATGTCCATGGTAACAGCCTGCAAATTTTATGATTTTTTCTTTTCCGGAAAACCCTCGTGCCAAACGTACGGCACTCATACAGGCTTCTGTACCAGAATTTACAAAACGAATTTGATCAATGTTAGGAACCATTGAGACTGCAAGTTCCGCAATTTGTGTTTCAATTTCTGTAGGCATTCCAAAAGAGGTTCCTAATTTTGCTTTCTCAACCACGGCCTCAATTACTGGAGGAAAAGCATGTCCTAAAATCATAGGACCCCAAGAATTAATATAATCTATGAGGCGGTTGCCGTCGGCATCATACAAGTATGCCCCCTTTGCTTTATTAACAAAAACAGGGGTTCCCCCTACGGCTTTAAAAGCACGTACAGGCGAATTAACCCCTCCAGGGATGACCTTTGAAGCGGCTTTAAATAGTTGGCTACTGCGTTGGTATTTCATAAAGTTAGTTTGTAGAGATTCTGAGTTGTTGACCGATTGACAATTCAGTTGAATTCAGCTTATTTTGTTTGGTAATCTGATCAACTGTTATGTTGTATAATTTAGAAATAGAATATAACGTATCTCCTTGTTGAACCACATGGTTTTGTGTAATTGTCTTTGTAGAAGATTTCATTTTTGAGCGTTTCCTTTTAGTTTTTTCGTCAAATTTATAAAGCTCGTAACGTTCTATTAGATTAATTAGTTTCTTTGGATATTTAGGGTCTGTTGCATAGCCCGCCTTGCGAAGCCCTTTTGCCCAGCCTTTGTAATCATTCATTTTTAATTTAAATAACCCAGCATAGCGTTTTCTGTTAGCTAAAAACTCCGAATGATCCCGGTAAGACATGTTAGGGTCATTGTATTTCCTAAAGCACTCTTGAGCTTCATCGTCGTCATGATAAATCTTATCTCCAGCCCAATTGTGACATTTAATTCCAAAGTGATTATTAGCTTGGCGCGCTAAACGCCCTTTTCCAGAACCCGATTCTAAAATTCCTTGTGCTAAAGTAATACTTGCTGGAATCCCATAAAGATGCATTTCATTTATAGCTACAGATTTAAAGTAAGAAATGTACTCTAAAGGAGTGTTAGTGATAGGAATAGTGTTTTTTACAACAGGCTTTGTCGCAACAACTACTACTGGTTTTGTTGGGGTCTCATGGCGTTTAGAGTTTCGCCGCGCACCGCAACTAGAAATTAAAACTCCCACAAAAATAAAAACAATAATTCGGTTCATATCTATATTATTTCTTCTAGATTCTTTTGTTTCAACCTTAAATTCATACCATCTATCCCTTGCAATCCTCCTGTGTGTATCGCCAAAACCTTGGCTCTTTTAGGGATTTCTCCAGAGCGAATACCCTCAAATATGCCGTACATCATTTTAGCCGTATAAACTGGATCTAATGGAATGTTATAGGTTGACTTAAACTCATTCATGAAATTTATTAATTTGGAGTCTACTTTGGCGTAGCCTCCAAAATGGTAATCTTCGCAAAGTTCCCAATTAGACTGTGTCGCAAATTTACAAATATCTTGCTTTATAAAATGACCTTTTAGGGCTGGAAATCCAATAATTTTTTGCGTTGGCAAACTTCCGTTTATAAGTCCCGCTATGGTCCCACCAGTTCCTACAGCGCAACAGATAATATCAAAAGAATGGTCTTTTTCTGTAAGAATCTCCTCGCAGCCTTTAATGGCTAACTCATTAGTGCCCCCTTCTGGGATCACATAGTGGTCTTTAAATGTTATTAGTAATTGCTCTAAATAAACTGGATCTGTTTTACTTTTATAGGCTGATCGCGACACAAACTCTAAATGCATTCCACAAGATTTTGCATATCTAAGGGTTGGATTACTATCAATTTGAGAGATCAGCTCCTCTCCTCTTATAACTCCAACTGTAGGGATTTTTAATTCTTGACCCGCTGCTGCTGTCGCCGCTATGTGGTTAGAATAAGCCCCTCCAAATGTTAGGATACCTTTGTAGTTCTCCAACAGCGCTGTCTCTAAGTTATACTTTAATTTTCTAAATTTATTTCCAGAGACTGTAGGGTGAATCAAATAGTCAGGCTTGAGAGCTAGTTGAGAATTTAAACGAATATTTTCTATTGTTTTAATTTTTAGCATAGGAAATCTAAAGTGCAAAAATAGTGAATACTTTAGTGATTTAGTTCTCCAGAAATACCTTTAAGCTAAAAACTATTAAAAATTTATTTGTCTAAATATTATATTATATTTGTTAGGTATGAAAAAACACGTCCCCATTGAAGACGGTGATTACTATTTAACTCCGGAAGGCTACCGATGTTTCACAGAACAATACCACTTAAAACGAGGGTATTGTTGCGAGAGTGGGTGTAAACATTGTCCCTATGGATATAACACTCGAACAAACACACAAAAAAAAACAAATTGAAGGCATTAGACATTACATTCGAAAATGAGATTTTGGAAGGGATTCCTAACTACCTACCACTAGTACGAGCTTATGATGATTCTTACAACCATGCGCCCAAAAGAAAATCTATTTTAAGCAAAGAAGAAACTAAACTAGCTTTAAAAAATGCGTTACGTTATTTTGAAAAAAAACACCACGCAGTTCTCGTAAAAGAATTTAAAAATGAACTAGATACCTATGGGCGAATTTACATGTATAGGTACCGCCCAACTCATAAAATACTAGCCCGACCCATAGACGCTTATCCAGCGAAAACTAAACAAGCAGCTGCCATCATGTTAATGATTCAAAATAATTTAGATGATGCTATTGCTCAACACCCTCATGAACTGATTACCTATGGAGGGAATGGGAGTGTTTTTTCAAACTGGGCACAATACCGTCTAACGATGCAATATTTAGCTCAAATGACAGACACTCAAACTTTAGTGATGTATTCAGGACATCCAATGGGTTTATTTCCTTCTCACAAAGAAGCACCAAGAGTTGTTGTGACTAATGGTATGATGATTCCTAACTACTCTAAGCCAGACGACTGGGAACGATTTAATGCATTGGGCGTCTCTCAATATGGACAAATGACTGCAGGAAGCTATATGTATATTGGCCCACAAGGAATTGTTCATGGCACTACGATCACGGTCCTTAATGCCTTTAGAAAAATAAAAAAAACACCGCTTGGAAATATATTTTTAACCGCTGGTCTTGGGGGTATGAGTGGAGCCCAACCAAAAGCAGGAAATATAGCTGGTTGTATTACAGTTTGCGCAGAAATTAATAAAAAGGCGCTTTACACAAGATATTCTCAAGGCTGGGTAGATGAAGTATACACAGATGTTAATTCATTGGTTGAACGCGTTCAAAAAGCCCAGAAAAATAAAGAAATCAAATCACTTGCTTACTTAGGAAATGTAATTGATGTCTGGGAAGCCTTTTACACATCCAATATCCATGTAGATTTGGGAAGTGATCAAACATCACTACACAATCCGTGGGCAGGTGGATACTACCCTATTGGATTAGATTATGAACAAGCCAACGCTCTTATGGTCTCAGACCCTCAACTTTTTAAGGAAAAAGTAAAAGCCTCATTAAGAAAACATGCAGAAATTGTTCAAAAACATACAGACAAAGGCACGTATTTCTTTGACTATGGGAATGCCTTTTTACTAGAAGCCTCAAGAGCAGGTGCTGATATTATGGCTGAAAATGGTATAGATTTCAAATACCCTAGTTATGTACAGGATATTATGGGACCAATGTGTTTTGATTACGGCTTTGGCCCCTTTAGATGGGTGTGTGCAACTGGCTCTAGTGAAGACCTGGCCAAGACAGATGCAATCGCATGTAAAGTTTTAGAAGCTCTAAAAAAAGAAGCCCCTGAAGAAATTCAGCAACAAATGACGGATAATATCCAATGGATAAAAGGAGCTCAAGAACATAAATTAGTCGTGGGTTCGAAAGCAAGAATTTTATATGCAGATGCGGAAGGACGTATGAAAATTGCAGAGGCTTTTAATACCGCTATTGCCAATAAAGAAATTGGTACTGTGATACTAGGACGTGATCATCATGATGTCTCAGGAACCGACTCTCCATATAGAGAAACAAGTAATATCTATGATGGCTCACAATTTACTGCTGACATGGCCATTCAAAATGTAATTGGGGATAGCTTCAGAGGCGCCACCTGGGTAAGCATACATAATGGCGGCGGCGTAGGATGGGGCGAAGTCATAAATGGGGGCTTTGGCATGGTTCTTGACGGAACAGAAGATGCAGATAGACGATTGAAGTCTATGTTATACTGGGATGTAAACAATGGAATTGCAAGACGAAATTGGGCACGTAACGAAGAAGCCACATTCGCCATTAAACGCGCCATGGAATCAGAACCAATGCTAAAAGTGACTTTACCACACATTGTTGACGAAGCACTATTAATTGACCTTTAAAAAAGATAAAAATGAAAAATACAGTCGCTTATTTATTAGTAATTACATTATTTATTACCTCTTGCCAATCCGTGAAAGTTGTCGTTGATTATGACAAATCCGCTCAGTTTACATCGTACAAGACATATGGATTTTTAAAAGAAGGCATTGATCGTGCTGAAATAAATGATTTAGATAAACGCCGGATCTTAAAATCTGTTGAGGCTGTACTCACTGAAAAAGGACTTACAAAGTCCGAAACACCAGATTTACTTGTTAACTTCTTTACAAAAGAAAGACAGGAAGTTAATATTAACAATAACAATTATGGTGGTTTTGGATATGGTTGGGGTTGGGGATGGGGTCCTAATATAGGAGCCCAAATGAATATTTCAACCTCTACATCAATACAAGGTACTTTGTATATTGACTTAATCGATACAACTAAAAAAGAACTTATTTGGCAAGGCGTTGGAAAAGGATCTTTATCAGCTAAAGTTGAACAAAAAGATGAAACAATACAAAATTTTGTAACTTCAATTTTAAGCGAGTACCCACCACAAGTAGACTCTAAGCCTTAACATCTAAAGCATCCCTTAGAGTATTTCCAATTAGCATAAAAGCCATCACTAGACTCATAATACACAGCCCCGGGATGAGTGCTAAATAGGGCTTACCTACTATTATATAATTATAATGATCTTTGATCATAGCTCCCCAACTAGACATTGGAGGCTGCGCTCCAATTCCTAAAAAACTGAGTCCACTTTCGATAAGGATTGCCGCGGCAAAATTTGCTGCTGAAATAACAATAACGGGGGCTAAAATATTTGGTAAAATATGTTTTACAATAATCCTGAAATCTGTAAATCCTAAGGCACGAGCTGCGGTGACATATTGCATTTCTTTAACACTCATAACTTGCCCTCTCACAATTCTTGCTACCTCAACCCACATTGTAAGTCCAACAGCTATAAATACTTGCCAAAAACCTTTTCCTAAGGCCAGAGTAATCGCAATTACTAAAAGTAAAGTAGGAATAGACCAAGTGACATTAATCACCCACATGATAACAGCATCCCACTTACCTCCAAAGTAGCCCGCTATACTCCCTAAGAAGACCCCGATAAGTAGAGATATAAAGACAGCAACAAAACCAATTGAAAATGAAATTCTTGCCCCTACTAAAATTCGACTTAAAAGATCTCGACCATACTTATCGGTACCAAAATAAAACATTCTTTGGGTTACAAAAGGCCGTGATGACATTGGAGAATTTAAAGGGATTTCAACAGAATTTTCTAAGCCCTTAAGACCGTCTGAAGCATACGTTGTATAATATATGTTTGTAAGATCAAAACGATGGGTCGAGATCGGAATTTCTGTTGCTGGGTTTGCGTCTCCAAAAAATATACGATTAAAAAAATTCTGATCCTCATTTAAAGAATTCGGGACGACAAGAATTGGAACTGTAAACCCAGGGGGCTTTGAGTGAATTGACAAATGCATTTGATTTGAATACTGGGAGGAATCAGGTGCTAAAACATAAGCGAAAACTGAAATAAATGCCATAAACATAATGAACCAAAAGCTAAAAACACCCCAAAAGCTTTTTTTAAATTTTTGAAGCGCTAGGCTCGATAATCCCTGTTTCTGCATTGCTAATTAATCTTTAAGCTGGGCTGTACTATTTGTGCCATAAGAGTTTTTCAAATCATATAAAACATTCAGAGCTTCTTCCATATAAATATCCTTAGCAAGATTTTCATGCCATCGATTTCTATTAATCTTAAAAACAGAATCTTGTTCCATAATTGGCAACTCGTAGGCCAAAGGCTGAAAAGTTAAATCTGTCTGATAATCTGATAATTCATCAAAGCGCTTAGACTCTAATTCTTTTAAATCAATATTTTTAGAGTATTCTTTAAAATTAAGTTGGTAAATATCTTGATCTCTAATAGTTTTAATCCAACGGGCATTATCGTCTATAAGCTTTATTTCAACACTTGAATTTAATCGATCCTTGCTGCTTTCAATCATCACTTCATAACTAAAAGGGTTTTGCCAAACCGTGTAATTAGCAGGTTCGATTTCATCCCATGCCAAAGAATTATCTTGTTCTCTCTCACCCATTTCGATGTAACTAAAACGTCCCGGTACAACGACATCACTTTTAACACCTTCTAGCTGGGTAGACCCCCCATTAATACGGTAGTATTTCTGAGTAGTAAATTTAAACGCACCCATATCTCCATTTGTATTACTACGAATCATTCGGTTTAGATCCACAATGTTTTGAACAGTTCCTTTACCGTAAGTTTGCTTACTACCAATTACAATAGCGCGCTTATAATCTTGCATCGCGGCCGCTAAAATTTCAGAGGCGGAGGCAGATAGTTCATTTACTAAAATGACTAGTGGTCCGTCCCATTCTATACCCAGTTGTTTATCTTCTAAAACTTCTTTGTCATCACCAGTAGATCGCACTTGAACTATTGGGCCTTTATCAATAAATAGCCCTCCAATATCAACCACGGTTTTTAGAGAGCCCCCTCCATTATTTCTTAGGTCTAAAACTAAGCCTTCCATGCCTTCAGACTTTAAACGCTCGATTTCCTTTTTAACATCAGTGGCTGCATTTCTGCTATTATAGTCTTCAAAATCAATATAAAATTTAGGAAGATTAATAACACCAAATGTAACCCCGTCTTTAACCACTTTAGTTGATTTTGCATACGTTTCTTCTAGTAAAATCTCATCTCTTGGAATACTTAAATCTTCAATTGTACCGTCTACTTTTCTAAGTGTGAGAATCACATTTGATCCTTTGGGTCCTTTAATCAACTTCACAGCATCGACCAATCGCATGCCTACCACACTTACAGCCTCGGCTTCGTCTTGCTGTCTAACTTTCATAATTGCATCTCCCACCTCTAACTTATCTTGACGCCATGCGGAACCGCCAGAAATAAGCTCTGTAATAGTTATTACATCCATACGCTTTTGAAGACGCGCTCCAATTCCTTCGTATTTACCGGACATTTGCTCATCAAATTTATCCTTATCACTTGGCGCAAAATAAAAAGTATGTGGATCAAATTCCTCGGCGATTGCATTTATATAAACGGACAGCCAGTCTTGTCGTCTGATATCTTCTAAAACAGAGAAATTTTCTGTCATTGTTTTTAAAATGGAAGCTCTCGCTTCACTTTCAATTTCGGAAAGAGGTTTAGATACATAATTTTCATCTGCTTCTTTGAGAGTGTTTTCTGCAACTATCAGATCATGATAGTTTGATATTGTGTAGAACTTTAACTGTTTACGCCATCTGTTAAACATTTCTGATTTTGTTGTCACATAAGTACTGTTTTCGTAATCTGTAGAATACACCTCATCTAACTCAAAATCAAAAGGTTGCTCTAAAACTTCAGAGTACATATTTTTAGAATCTTCAAAACGAATTAGAAAACGATCGTACACTAAGTCAAAGAAACTAACATCATGTAGTAGGATTTGATCATCTAACTCTGTTTTGAATCGTTCAAATTCATTAATATCTGATTGTTTAAAATAATTTTTAAAGGGATCAATTTGATTTAAAAAACTACTATAGACACCTTCTGAAAGTTCATCATTTATATCCTTAGGCTCAAAATGACCTTGTTCAAGTAAGTAAGTAATTAATTGCATTAATAACTTGTCTTTATCTGGATCATCAAAAGACTTGGATGTAAAGCTACAAGATGCAAAGGCAATGAGGATAGAGACTAAGAAAATATTGATATTTCGTTTCATAAATGAACTGTATATTAGAAAAAATAAATAATATTCTAAATTAAAAGAAAAAATAATGCCAAAGTAATGAATGGTAATAATTTTTTGTTAAAGCGGGTAAATTCATCAAATGAGCAACAATTTGTGTATTTTTGCACCAAAATATAACAATTAAGGAATGACAAAAAGACCTTTAATTTTAGTTACTAATGATGATGGGATTACAGCTCCAGGGCTGCGATCTCTTATTAAGGTCATGAATACAATTGGAGAGGTAATTGTCGTCGCTCCAGACAGTCCACAAAGTGCTATGGGACATGCGATCACTATTAATGATACGCTCTATTGTAAGAAAGAGCAAATTGACAATGGTCCACAAACTGAATACAGTACTTCAGGAACCCCTGCCGATTGTGTAAAGCTCGCAGTTCATGAGCTTTTAGACCGTAGGCCAGATATTTGTGTTTCTGGAGTCAATCACGGATCAAATTCTTCTATTAACGTTGTTTACTCAGGCACTATGAGCGCCGCTATTGAAGCGGGGATGGAAGGAATTCCATCCATTGGTTTTTCACTCTTAGACTATAACTGGGAAGCTGATTTTAGTCAAATAGAATCGTTTATCAGAACCATTACCAATCAAGTATTGACCCAAGGATTACAAAAAGGGATTATTCTGAATGTTAATTTCCCAAAACTATTAGAAAATGAGATTAAGGGCATTCGCATCTGTCGTCAAGCTGATGCTAATTGGGTAGAGAAATTTGATAAACGTCAAACGCCGCTAGGAAGAGACTACTATTGGCTAACTGGTGAATTTAAAAACTTAGATAAAGGGGAAGACACCGATGAATGGGCTCTTGAAAACGGCTATATATCCGTCGTCCCTGTGCAGTACGACCTAACAGCACACCACTACTTAAAAGAATTAAATAACTGGGCTTTCAATGGATAAAAAATCAATCATAACTGGTGTTGTAATAGGACTTGTTTCAAATGCTGTAGGCTTGTTTATTGTGTGCTTATTTACGGCAAAAATGTCTGAACGTTCAGGTGGAGTTACAGCTGTTTTAGAAGCTGCAATTTCAGAGGATTTTATAGGCAAATTAATTAGCTTAGGAGCCATTCTAAACTTAATATGTTTTTTCTATTTTATTCGCAAAAAAAAAGATGGTCATGCAGGAGGAATTTTGATTGCTACTATTTTGATTGCTGTGGGAACCTTTATAATTAAACTGTAAATGAAGTATTACATTATTGCCGGAGAAGCCTCAGGAGATTTGCATGCTGCAAATATGATGAAAGCCCTAAAAAAATCAGATTCTAAAGCAGAATTCAGGTTCTGGGGTGGCGACTTGATGCAAAATGTAGACGGCAAACTAGTAAAACACTACAAAGAATTGGCTTTTATGGGCTTTTTTGAAGTGATATTAAACCTTACAACCATCGTTAAAAACCTATCGTTCTGCAAAGCAGATATTAAAGCCTATCAGCCTGACTGTTTGATTTTTATTGACTACCCTGGGTTTAATTTACGAATCGCAAAATGGGCAAAGAAAGAAGGTTTTAAAACCCATTACTATATTTCTCCACAAATTTGGGCTTGGAAAGAAAGCCGCATTGCTGCCATAAAGCGTGATGTAGACAAAATGTACGTCATACTTCCTTTTGAAAAAGACTTTTATGAAAACAAGCACGGCATGCCAGTTGAATTTGTAGGACACCCACTCATTGATGCTATTGCCAATCGTAATCCTGTAGATGAGGATTCGTTTCGACAAAAACACAAACTCAACGACAAACCTATTATTGCGCTACTTCCAGGAAGTAGAAAACAAGAGATAAACAAAATGCTGTCGTTGATGCTAAGCGTTGTAAAATCATTTTCAGACTATCAGTTTGTGATCGCAGGCGCTCCAAGTCAAGATCCTTTATTTTATAGTTCATTTATCGAAAATAAAAATGTATTTTTTGTTGAAAATGCTACATATGATCTGCTAAGTGTATCCCATGCAGCCCTAGTAACATCTGGAACTGCGACACTAGAAACGGCGCTCTTTAAGGTCCCTGAAGTCGTATGCTACAAAACAAGCTGGATTTCTTATGCGATTGGAAAACGCCTAGTAAAGCTAAAATACATTTCATTGGTTAACTTGATTCTGGATAAAGAAGTGGTGACCGAATTAATTCAAGGCTCGTTTAACTCAAAACGCCTTACAAAAGAGCTTAGTTCTATCTTAGATGGACGCAATCGTGAAGAGCTATTTGATGCTTATCATGAACTAGAAGCTCAACTAGGAGGACCTGGAGCCAGTCAGAAAGTTGCTGAATTAATTTATAGTTCTATAATTTAGAGGTACTTTAATAGTCCCTAATCTAAAACCTACAACTGATTCATTGAGAAATGGCTCGGCTTTTTCAGATGAAAGCTTTTAATTACCCCATCATAAAACTTACGATTTATTTTGCGAGTGGCATTCTCGTTAGTGATTATATAGGGCTTAGTGTTGTAAATCTATTGTATAGTCTTTCTATTGGTTTACTTATATTAATTATCTCAAATTATTACTGTAAAAAACAAAACAAAACGCTGTATTGGCCCTCTCTTTTGGTGCTAATACTTTTTGTTTTGATAGGGATAATTGTGTCCAAAACACACTCTCCTAAATTCCACAAATCTCATTATACGCATCTAGAGAAATTGAAAGAAAACAACTTATTTGAGCTTGAGTTTTTGGTAGAAAAAAAATTAAAATCCACAATCTATAACCATCGCTATTATGTGAAACTTATAAGAATTGATTCAAAACCAGTCTCTGGGACACTTCTATTAAACTTAAATAAGGAATCAACTATTGAACGTTTATCAGTAAATAGTAGGATCACAACAGTAAGCTCTATTAATGATATATATCCTTCCTTAAACCCCTACCAATTTAACTATAAAAACTACCTCAAAAACCATGGCATATACCATCAAATTACACTCGAGGAGGAAATCATTTTCATGGGCTTAAAAGAAGCGAATTCATTAACAGCCTATGCCGAAGAAATTCGAGACTATTTAAATATAGAACTTAAAAAACTTGCATTCAAGCCCGTAGAAATAGCATTCCTTAAAGCCTTACTACTTGGGCAACGTCAAGACATTTCATTTGACATTTACGAAAATTACAAAAAAGCAGGAGCGGTTCATATTCTAGCGATTTCAGGACTTCATATTGGAATCCTATTATTTCTCTTATATTTTATTCTGCGTCCTTTGCTATACTTTAAACATGGGAAAATTATTCAATCTATCCTTATTATATTTATATTATGGGGCTTTGCTATTATTGCAGGCTTGTCTGCATCAGTTGTTAGAGCGGTGACTATGTTTAGTTTATTTGTAATTGCTAAGGGGCTAAACCGGCAAACTGTCTCCTTAAACACTTTAGCTCTATCTGCTTTTATATTATTAGTTATAAAGCCAGGATTTTGTTTTGATGTTGGATTTCAGCTCAGTTATGCAGCCGTTGCCGCTATTGTGATTATAAAACCTGTTTTGGATTCTTGGAAACTATTAAAAAATCCAATTGCCAACTTTTTTCTAGACTTATTAAAAGTGTCAGTCGCTGCACAGCTTGGCGTATTGCCGTTAAGTCTCTTTTATTTTCATCAATTTCCAGGGCTATTTTTCATAACCAATCTTATTATCATTCCGTGTTTGATGCTTGTGCTAGGGTTAGGGGCGATTACACTAATTTTTATTGGATTTAAAAACACTCCTGAAATAATCGTAGAGGTTTTGGGAGGAGTGATTCAGCTTATGAATAACGTTGTAGAATGGGTCGCTTCTAAAGAAGCTTTTTTGTTTAAAAATATTTCTTTTAACGCACAGGATCTAATATTAAGCTATTTAATACTCATACTTCTAGCGGTTTTTTATCAGAACAAAAGCTTTAAAAACACGATTCTTTTGGGGATTGCTGTGATTTGCTTTCAAATTAGTAGCATACAAATTCCTGGACTAAACAATAGAAACTCGTTCATCATATTTCATAAATCAAGACATAGTTTGATCGGGCTTCAAACAAAACAGCATTTAGAAATTCATCATTCCTTAAAAAATTCCAATACAGAACGGATTATAAAAGATTATAAAGTGGGTGCTGCTATTAAAAAACAATGTGATGATAGTATCAGAAGACTGTATCAGATAAATGACAAAAGTCTTTTGGTGGTAGACAGTCTAGGCTTCTATAGTCCAAAAACTCAAAAACCTCAATGGATATTATTAAGACAATCGCCAAAAATCAACTTAGATAGACTAATTGACAGTCTTAACCCCGAATTGATTATTTGGGATGGAAGTAATTATAAATCTGATCAAGAACGCTGGAAACTAAGCTGTATCACAAAAAAAATCCCTTTCCATCAAACGAGTGAAAAGGGCGCTTTTATTATTAATTATTAAATTAAGGAGCAAAGCTCGGCTTAAAGGATTGATAATAGGCATTAAATGCCTCTTGAGTATTAACCTCCTTATAGGATTCATCTTTAAATAACTGCAAGTATAGTTCGAGTTTTGGAGCGGTTTGGTACCCCGGAATGGGTGCAATCACCTCTCCATTTTCACCTAAAAAAACAATTGTCGGATACGCTCTCACTCCAAGGTACTGCGAGAATTGATGAGAGCTATTTCTACGTTTCGCCTTTTTTGGATCATAATTTGGATTCCCAAATACTTGCTCTTTATAATGGACCGTATCATTGCCTTCTGCGTTAAACTTAACGGCATAATAATGAGTATTTACAAACGCAATCAAATCCTTATTTGTAAATGTATTTTTATCTAATAATTTACAAGGGCCACACCAAGCGGTATACATGTCTATCATGATACTTTTAGGTGCTTTTTCCTGTAATATTAGCGCCTCATCCATTGACACCCAATTAATTGTTTGTGCTCCTAATGAAATAGAACTCAATAGTATTAAAGTGTATAACTTCATAAAAAAATATTTTATTTATAACAATTAGTATGTCTGATTAACGAACTCCGTGCATCAGCTTCTTAACTATTGGTGTTAAACTAATAGCTACCAAACCTGCTAAAACCGGAACTATTGTAAATATTAAAAAGAATGTACTCATTGAATATTCAGCTGTAATTGAATCTATCATTCCCCCCATAGATCCAGCTGCTTTATTACCTAATCCAATCGCTATGTACCAAAGTCCAAACATCATACCAATTTTTTTGGCTGGAACTAATTTAGAAACATATGACAGACCCACTGGAGACAAACTAAGTTCTCCTAGAGTATGTAAAAGGTATGCTAAGATCAACCAAATAATACTAACAGATGCCGTTTGCGCTCCAGGAAGAATGCTGGCAGAACCGTAAGCTAAAATCCCAAAACCTAAGCCTAATAAAATTAAGCCTACACCAAACTTAACGGTTGCTGGAGGATTATATTTACTTTCCCAAATTTTAGAAAACAAAGGGGCAAAAGCGATTATATAAAATGAGTTTAATATCCCAAACCATGATGCTGGAATCTCAGTAGACTCATCACTAAATTGAGTATAAAGCATCCATAAAACTATAATCCATATTATGATGAAGCTAATTCCTAAAAACATATTAGATAATGCGAATTTTTTAAACGTAATTTTAAACAACTTCAAAAGTACATATGTAATGATTATCAAAGGGATAATAGTTAAAAATGTATTTGCAATCCTAAAAACTGTTGCAGAATCTCCCTCTAAAACTCTATTGGTGTAATCTGCAGCAAAAATAGTCATTGACCCACCAGCTTGCTCGAAAGCTGCCCAGAAGAAAACAGTGAAAATGGCTAAAATACCAACAACTGTGTATCTATCACTTTGAACTTTAGTGGAAACACTATCATTATTAGAATCAGATTCACTAGAAGTTCCAATAGCTTTGGTAGGGGCTAAACCAACATTACCGAAAATCCCTTGAGCTAACCAGAACTGCATCATCCCTAAAAACATAAATATTCCCGCCAATCCGAACCCCCAATGCCATCCAACGGTCTCGCCTATGTATCCACAAAGCATTATTCCTAAAAAGGCACCAGCATTAACTCCCATATAAAAAATGGTAAAAGCACCATCTTTTTTATCTTGAGCGTTAATATAAATACCATTAATAATAGAAGTAATATTTGGCTTAAACAAACCATTACCAGCTACTAAACAAGCAATTCCTATATATAAGCCCCAGGGAGTATCCATTGCCATAGAGGCATGACCTAAAGTCATTATCAGAGCGCCAATTGTTACTGCTCTTCTATATCCTATAAATTTATCAGCAATTAGCCCACCTAAAATAGGTGAAAAATAAACCAACATAGTATAGGTTCCGTAAAGCCCAAGAGCTTCTTCTCTAGACCACCCCCATCCACCATCTAATATTGCTGAAGTTAAAAACAAAACGAGTAAAGCGCGCATGCCATAATAGGAAAAACGCTCCCACATCTCGGTAAAAAACAGAACGAATAAACCACTTGGGTGTCCCATTAATAGTTTTTGATTCATTTCTGAACCTTCAAATTTATATTTTTTAGAATCCATATATTTAACGTTTAATTAGTTTATTATCAATACGTTGCATTGATTTTATATTTTAAATTTATTCTAATATGCGTTCGTTTTCTTCAACATTGTGGGTTAAGCGTTTTAAGGGTTTTAGTAATGCAATCACTAATAATCCAAAGACCACCGTGAAGATTACTATTCCTGAAAAGATTGTGTACTCTCCAAAATGCTCAGATTTCTCACCTAATATACCAGCAACTTTACCACCCAATCCCGTAGCTGCAAAATATAATCCCATCATAAGAGATGCATATTTGACTGGAGCTAATTTTGTGACAAATGACAAAGACACAGGAGAAGAACACAGTTCTCCAATGGTATGAAATAAATAGGCTAAAACCAACCACTGCATTCCTGAACTGCCATTGGCATCATATTCTCTAACGGCTAAAATCATAAATACAAAGCCGAGGCCCATAATAATGGTACCTGTAGCCATTTTAAACAAAGATGAGGCTTCTTTATTTTTAAGCTTTCGTTTGGCCCAAATATTTGCAACCCAAACTGCAAGCAAAATAATAAACCCAGCATTTAAGCCTTGAAACATGGGTGTTGGTATTAAATAGTCAAACAGCATTCTATCCGTTTTTGTTTCTGTATAAACACTCATTAATCCACCAGCTTGTTCAAAAGCGCCCCAGAAGACAATGACTAATAAAAACGAAAGTAATAATACTAAAAAACGGTCTTTTAATATTTGTGTTTCTAGGCTTTTGAAAATCATCATTAATAAGCCAACTACAAAAGAGAGAAAGATAAATAACGCACCATAACCCCAATGGTCAACGCCTTCAAATGTAAAGCCTGCATATAAAGAAAGGGCAAGTAAAACAACAAAAATCACTAATTGAGATGGAGAGTTGAAGATATTTGAAAATATTTTAAGTAAGGAAACATCATTTTTCTTTTCTTCTTCCGTTGGCTTATTCCCTACATGATTAATGTATTTTTGACCCCAAATATATACCATTAACCCTAATATCATTGCGATTCCGGCCAAACCAAAACCAGCGTGCCATCCCCATTTAGCAACCACAACTCCTATGATGGAAGTAGCTAATAATGAACCTAAATTAATACCTATATAAAAGATACTAAAGCCTTTGTCTCTTCGAATATCGCCTTCTTTATACAAACCTCCAACCATGGTTGAAATATTTGGCTTTAAACAACCAACTCCTAGAATTATCAAACTCAAGCCTGTGAAAAATGCCCATTCAGCTTCAATAGCCAAGGTTCCATGACCTAAGCATAATATAACAGCTCCAAGCATGACGGTTTTTCTCTGCCCTAATACTTTATCAGCTAAAATCCCACCAGGGATTGAGATGACATAAACCAACATAACATACCAACCATATAATTGATACGCTTCAAGTTTTGACCACCCTAAACCAGGACCATCAATATGTGAAGCTTCGGCAATCATATAAATAACCAACAAAGCACGCATACCATAATAGGAGAAACGCTCCCACATTTCAGTGAAAAATAATACATAGAGTCCTATCGGATGCCCAAATAATTCTTTTTGAGTTGCAGTCGTTGTCGTTGACATAAGTTTAGTGTTAGTTATTAATTTATTATGTTGGTTTAATTCGTTCGTTTGTCTCCTAATTTTTCATGTAAAAAATTAGTCATTTTAGTATATAGATGCATCGTGGTATTGCCGCCATAGATGCCGTGATTTTTATCAGGGTATATAGACCAATCAAATTGCTTATCAGCTTGTATCAAAGCCTCAACCATACGCATGGTATGTTGCACATGTACATTATCATCTCCAGAGCCATGTACTAAAAGGTAATCTCCTTTTAGTAATTCTGGATAATTAAAGGGAGAGTTATCATCATAACCCCCTGGGTTTTCTTGGGGTGTTCGCATAAAGCGTTCGGTATAAATAGTATCATAAAATCGCCAGCTTGTTACAGGCGCAACTGCAATAGCCATCTTAAATACCTCATTGCCTTTCAGCAAACAATTAGTGCTCATATGACCTCCAAAACTCCAGCCCCAAATACCAATTCTAGTGGCATCTATATAGGGTAGACTTCCTATTTTATTGGCTGCTTGAATTTGATCTTCGGTTTCAAATTTTACAAGGTTTAAATAGGTTACTTTTTTGAAATCTGCTCCTTTAAAGCCTGTTCCTCGCCCATCAACACACGCCACAATATAGCCTTGTTGGGCTAGATATTGGTGCCAGTAATCTCTAGAATTATTCCATTTATTAGCCACTTGTTGTGACCCTGGTCCAGAGTATTGAAACATTAGAAGTGGATAGCTTTTAGTCGCGTCAAAATCCGCTGGTTTAAGCATCCACATATTCAACTCATTACCGTTTACATTGAGAGTGCTGAATTCTTTATTTGAATATTTATAATTAGATAACGTAGTTAGAAGGGCTGAATTGTCTTTGATATTTCTAACCAATCGGCCTGTTTTAGAATCGTGTAAGGAATATTTCGTGGGGATGTTGGCACTCGAAAAAGTATTAATGAAATAGGTGAAGTCCGCACTAAAAGAGGCCTCATTTGTTCCTTCCTTCAAAGTTAAACGCTTTTTCCTTTTTCCGTTTAATCGAATTGAATAGACATCCCGATTGATGGAACCATTTTCAACAGATTGGTAATAAATCGTATTGGCTAATTCGTTGTACCCGTAGTAGGCAGTGACTTCCCAATCACCTTTTGTTATTTGATTTTTTAGCTGTCCTGTTTTTGAGTAATGATACAGGTGGTTATAACCGTCTTTTTCGCTGGTCCATAAAAAACTATTATCTGTTAAAAAGGTAAGATTGTCAGTGACATCTACATAGGCATCATCAGTATCTGAGAGCACTAAATTAGCTTGTGATGTTTCTGGGTTAATAAACCAAAGATCTAAAGTGTTTTGATGCCTATTCATATATTGAGCTGACAGTACATTGGCATCATTGGTCCATTTTATTCTAGGAATATAAAAGTCGTTATAGGGTTTAGATAAAGGAACAGTCGTTGTTTGATCTGAGTTTAAATCATAAAAATGCAGAGATACTATTGCATTTTTTTCACCTGCTTTTGGATATTTAAATACATTTTGTGTTTGATACAAATCAGTGCCGTAAACATCCATTGAAAACTCAGGCACATCAGTTTCATCAAATCGAATAAATGCAATTCTATCACCAGAAATATTCCACTCAAAAGCTCTTACAAAGGCAAATTCTTCTTCGTAAACCCAGTCGGTAATTCCATTAATAATGCTATTTCCTTCCCCATCAAATGTGATTTGTTTGGTTAGGCCAGAAATCAAATCTTTAACAAACAGGTTATTGCTTAAACCATAGGCAACCTTAGTGCCATCGGGCGAAAATGTAGGTTCCTGTATTTTATGCTCGGATATTAAATCTAGTTTCTGTAAGTCTATATCATATACATAATAGTGACCCAAGACTGAATATCTAAAAATGGATTCCGTATTTGTTTCTAAAATCAGTTTACGTTCGTTAGCACTAAATGTATAATTTGTAAAATAAGGAATAGCCTGCATTGTTTTAGAAGTCGCAATTACTTTTACTTTTGAGAAGGTTTCATAATCATATAAATCTACTGAAGTAAAACCTGTAGACCTATCAAAATTTAATACTGAATATTGCTGTCCATTTTTCATAGAATGCAAAGCGGTAAGCCCTTGAGTCCTAAAAGATCCATCCCATATTTGATCCAGTGAAAAAGAGTCTGTTTGAGAAGTTGCTGCATACATAAACAAGCAACTAAAAAGGTAGATGATAGGCGTTTTCATGAGAAATCTAATAATTCAATAATTATATGTCAAGTTTACTAAAAAAATAGGAGAAATCCGTGAATATTAACAGATAAATACGCAATAAAAATAATTGAAGTTCCATAATAAAACGAAGAATAGTATCTTTGTCTTTTAAAATAGACACACATGCAGAATTCCGTTTCTGGATTTTCAAAGTTCACAAAAGCTGAAAAAATTGACTGGCTAATCAGCAATCATTTTCAAGATAACCCTAGTGCAAAAGCAAATTTAGAACGCTATTGGAATTCCGATGCCGCACTTCAAAAGCTTCATGATGAATTTACGGAAAACACCATTTCTAATTTTTATCTCCCTTTTGGAATTGCACCAAATTTTTTGATTAACGATACTATTAAGGTCATTCCGATGACAATTGAGGAAAGTTCGGTAGTCGCCGCTGCTAGCAATGCTGCAAAATTTTGGATGCAAAGAGGTGGTTTTAAAGCCAAGGTAATCTCGACCATAAAAGTAGGGCAAGTTCATTTTATGTTTCATGGAAAAAGCACTAAAATAGAATCTCTATTTGAAACTATAAAACCTCAGCTATTTGAACACACAAAATCTATAACTAAAAATATGGAGGCGCGTGGGGGCGGTATTTTAGATATTGAGCTCATTAATAAAACGTCCAAACTAAAAGGATACTATCAACTACATGTAACTTTTGAAACCATGGATGCCATGGGTGCCAACTTCATTAACTCCTGCCTGGAGCAAATCGCTAGCTCTTTTAAGCGGTGTTCTGAAGAAATTCATATAGTCATGAGTATTTTGTCAAACTATGTACCAGATTGCTTGGTACGCGCAGAGGTGAGTTGCAGCGTAGATTCACTAGGCATTAACGAGTCCTATACAGGTCAAGAATTTGCAGACACATTTATCCAAGCTGTACAAATTGCTGAAGTAGAACCCTTTCGGGCCGTCACCCATAACAAAGGCATTATGAATGGGGTAGATTCTGTCGTTTTAGCAACTGGAAATGACTTTAGAGCTGTTGAAGCTGGAGTGCATGCCTATGCAGCGCGTTCCGGAAGTTATTCAAGCCTAACGCATGCCTCTATTGAAGAGGGCGTTTTTAAGTTTTGGATCGAAATCCCATTAGCTCTAGGGACTGTTGGCGGACTTACTGGCTTGCACCCCTTGGTAAAAACAGCATTGGAACTTTTAGGTAATCCATCTGCAAAAGAATTAATGGAAGTTGTTGCAGTCGCAGGACTGGCTCAAAATTTTGCAGCTTTGAAATCACTCACAACTACCGGAATTCAACAAGGGCACATGAAAATGCACCTTCTTAATATCTTAAATCAATTCAAAGCTACTGACAAAGAAAAAGCACATCTAGTTGAGCACTTCAAAACAAATACTGTCACACACAGTGCGGTCGTTAAAGCCATAGAAACCCTTAGAGCCTAATGGAAACCTTTTACAGCCATGGAAAATTATTAATTAGCTCAGAATATGCAGTTTTAGACGGAGCTATTGCTCTTGCACTGCCTACAAAATTTGGACAATCCTTAGATGTAGAGTCTAATTCCGATAATACCATACACTGGAAAAGCATTTCTAACTCAGGTAACGTATGGTTTGAAGCTGAATTTATAATAGATACGACTTTAAAAATCTCTTCTAAAAACACTTCCAATATTGCAGTGCGCTTAGTACAAGTTTTGGAAGCTCTACAACAGTTAAACCCTACACTTTTTGAAGCGCATAAAGGCTACACACTAACAACAACCTTAGAATTTCCAGAAAATTGGGGGTTGGGGTCATCCTCAACCTTAATTAATAATTTAGCCCAATGGGCACAAGTAGATGCGTTTAAACTTTTAGAATTAACATTTGGTGGCAGTGGATTTGACATTGCATGCGCACAACAGGATACGGGGATTTTATACCAGTTGGACAAAGAAAAACCAACGGTCAAGTCTGTAGATTTTTCACCTCCATTTTTGGATGCTCTATTTTTTGTACATCGCAATCAAAAACAAAACAGTAGAGATGGTATTAGATCCTACAAAACGCTGACTGCAAATCAGTCACTTGATTTTTCTGAGCTTAATAGTTTGACTTTAGACCTCTTAAATTGTAGCGACTTAAAAAACTTTGAATCGCTCATAGAGCAACATGAACGTTATATCTCAACGCTTATCCAGCAACCACCTTTAAAAGAAGCCCTTTTCTCAGATTACAAGGGCGCTATTAAAAGCCTAGGCGCTTGGGGAGGTGACTTTTTCTTAGCAACCGGCGACCCAAGTTCTATTGAATACTTCAAATCTAAAGGGTACAAAACAATACTTCCATTTTCAGAAATGATTTTATAAAAAAAGCCTTTCCAAATGGAAAGGCTTTTTTTATATCTAATTAGAACTGCTTAATAAAATGTAGCTCTATTATCTTCTATTTCAGCAGCATCTTTGAGTGCTGTGTATAACATTGAATTAACTGCATTTGACTTGGCTTGGCCCACTCTATTTGCAGCGGCTTGATAATTAGGCAAATCGTTTGCTGGAGTTGACTTTGTTAATTGTACTGCATAAACTCCGTTTATACCCACAATTAATTTTGAAGTAGCTCCTTCAACTAATCCAAAAGCCGTTCCAATTACTTTAGGCTCTCTACCCGCTCCTGAAAGTGTTGGGTTTTTCATATTGATTGCAAGAGATGTTTTCACTGCTTGACCTTCATCAGAAGCAATTGCTTCTAAAGTTGTGGCCGAAACAGCTGCTATAATAAGTTTAGCTTTCATTTCTTTTTTGATTTCTGGTAACGCCGTAACCGATGCTTTCTCAACACTCATCAATCCTTCTTGGTTAACAGCTGTAATTTTTGCGACTACAAAACCACCGCCTGAAATATTAAAGCTTTTAAAATCACCCTCTTCAACTCCGTCTTCAAATGACCATCTCACAATAGCTCTTTGTAGACCAATGCCTGGAATAGATTCATCAAGTTCTTTAATACTACTTACTGGCATTGACTTGTAGTTGTTGTCGTTTGCTACTGCACCAAAATCTGCATCAGCAATCGCAATTTCAAATTTAGATTTGTTTTTGAATACTTCATCTACTGTTTCAACTGAAGGTTCAATTTCTTGAACAATAGTTGCTACTTTGTATGCTTGTTGCTTTGGACCTTGACTAAGAATTTCTATGACGTGGTAGCCAAAATCTGTTTTCACAACTCCTAAACTTCCTTTTGGATTCTCAAAGGAGTAGGCTTTAAATTCTGCAGCAAATCCGTCTGTATAAGCAAATTCAATCTCACCATCCTTTTCATTGCTCACTTTATCTGAGGACAGAACTAACATGCTCTTAAACTTAGAACGATTTGATTTAAGCACATTATAAATACTATCAGCCTGTGTTTTTGCCTCAGCCTCTGTAGCAGTTACAGATGGATCTGCACGTACAACGCCAACAAAAGGAATTAAAATGTGACGAACTTTTGTAGAATCAGAAATCATCTTTTTGGCAACTAGCTTTGATAACTTATAATTAGATCCATCTTTATAAGGACCGTGAACATCATTAACATTCAAACTAACCATCGCTGCAAGTTCAGCTTTGGGAAGACTAGATTCAAACCCAAAGGCATCGTTATACTTAACTGATGAATTAGTGTTTACAAACGCTTCGGCATTCGCAGTGTTTCTAAAACCAATTACTGTTTCATTTGCTTTGGCTGCCTCATTAAACTCTACTTTATCTTCAACAAGTGACGTTAATTCTGCTTGGATAGCTAGCTCATCTTCTAAAGATGCTTCTTCTTTAAATTGAACATACACTAAATCTCGAGACGCTTCTACTTGGTACTTCTTTGGGTATTTTTTGATGTAACTTTTAATATCAGATTTTTTAACAGTCAAAACGCTATCAGGGATAGATGAAAAAGGAATTTGAACATATTTCAGATCTACTTTATCATTTTCTAGTTGGTAATCTAACTCCCCTTCAGTCAAGGTTCCAATAACACCTGCTTTAACAAGGTTGAAATAGGTTTGCTGAACGCCTGTCTGAGAAATTGTTTGTTCAAAATCTGTCCAAGCTTTATAATTTACTGGATTTCCGTTTAAAGTTGTTGTTTCTGGAGCAATCGCTTTAAGGTTTGCTATAAACTCATTTAGCTTATCTTCATCAAATAGGCCTGCTTCATTTTTAAACTCTTCAAAAGTTCCTAAATTTTGCTTTAACAACTGTCGCATATAGTCTCTTTCAATAGAGATCCCTACTGCATCATATTGGGTTTGCATGACTTTATTTCTAACTTCTTGGTCCCAAATACGGTTCATTGCTTGCGTATTGCTAACCGAACCACCTGATTGACGTTGAACATTTTCCACCTGATTCATGAAAGCGCCTCGATCAATATCCTCTCCATTAATGGTTGCAACCACGTTTTGAGACTTTTCAGAAGACCCCATGTTAGTGAATATGTCCCCAATTATGAATGAAAATAATGCAAGAGCGATAATGATGATCAAGAATATAGAACGTTGTCTAATTTTATTTAAAACTGCCATTTGTAGTGTGTGTTATTTTTTCAATATAGTCGACGAAAATACCAATTTCTTTGAAATAATGAAAGCAGAAAAGAATATAATTCAAACACAGTGCTTAAATTATAAATCTTAAATAATTTTGAAGTGCACTAATTCAATTTTTGTGTTGGATACTTCCTTGATTATGAATTGAAAACTACCCAAATTTATTTCTTGGTTTTTAAGAGGTATTTCTTCTGTATGGCTGACAATAAACCCCCCTAGGGTTTCATAATTTTCACTTTCGGGAATTTGAAACTTATAGGTTTCATTTAGATGGTCCACATCTAAGCGTGCAGAAAAAAGAAAAGTATTACTATTGATTTGCTCTTCCACAAGTTCCATCGTGTCGTGTTCATCTTCTATTTCTCCTACCAGTTCTTCAATAACATCTTCAACAGTCATAATGCCTGAAGTCCCTCCATATTCATCCAAGACAACAGCCAAACTTTTTCGTTTCTTAATTAAAACGTTTAGCACATCTTTGGCAAACATCGTTTCAGGAACATACTCTACAGGGCGCAGTATGGATTTAATGTTTTTGGGGTTTTTAAACAAATCAAAAGAATGTACATATCCTAAAATATCATCAATAGTGTTTTTGTAGACTAGTATTTTTGAATGCCCTGTTTGAGTGAAAGATTCGTTTAAGCTCTGAATAGAATCGTGAATCTCAATGGCCGTTAGTTCAGTCCGAGGAACCATCACTTCTCTTGACTTTACTTCGGAAAACTCAAGAGCATTTTGAAATATCTGTATTTCACTATCCATCGTATCATGAGCATCTACAGATTCCATTTGTTCACTTATATAATTACCAAGTTCTACTTTTGAAAAGGCTAATTGAACTTCATCACCTTCGGTTTTAAACAAAGACTTCAAAACTAAATCTGTGAGCCATATAACAAAGTCTGATACAATTGAAAATAATAGATAAAACACATAGGCTGGAAAAGAAAACAGCTTTAATAAAGAATTTGCATAGATCTGAAAAAATACTTTGGGGAGAAACTCTGCCGTCACCAGTATTACTAGCGTTGAAATCACTGTTTGTGTTAGTAATGACAACTCATCAAACAAGTAGCTAATTAATGTATTAGACGAGGGTAAGTGAGCCGCAAACCAGGCCACCAATGAATCACCCATATACAAACCATAAACAACTAAAGCAATGTTATTTCCAATAAGCATAGTGGCTATAAACTTAGAGGGTTTTGAGGTTATTTTAGCCAATAAATTTGATAACAAACCTCTTTGTTTTTTTTCAATCTCTATATGTATTTTATTCGCTGAAACGTAAGCAATTTCCATACCTGAAAAAAAAGCTGACAGCAACAAACTTAAAATAATAACAATGAGATCTATAGACATGACTACAATTTACCGCGATCTTCAAAACGCTTTCGGAATTTCTTACGAAAGAAGAACATAAAAACTGCTAGGGCTGCAAAAAATAAAGATAGGTAAGCGGCATTTCTATCCGTACTCCACTTATTAGACATATCGAATAAAAACAGCGCTGCAAACCCTAAATATAGATACTGTAAAAAGGAAAGGATTTTCATTTAAGATTGATTTTATAAAATTGGGTTATTATAGTAAATATACAAATTATTCGTCAATAAAAATCCGGCCTGTTACTTCTAAAACTTGGGCATTAGTAACATTTTTATTAGAATCAAATCCGTTGCCGTTAGTTAGATAATCTGTAGTCCGGAATTTCACAGGGAAGTTAGTGAAAAGCCATTCTTTAGTTTGATCATAAAAAAGTTGCTCTGTAAATAAAGTATCATTCGTGGCAGTAGTCAAAACAACATTGCCCTGTAAATCAATTAAATCTGTTTGACTGTACACAATAGCTTTATTTGCAGTAACCGTATTTTTATTCATTTTATCATCAAAAAGAGTCAAGTCTATTCCCTCTGGAAATTCATAAAACGGAAATTCCCGATTTGTGAAATTCAACATTTTTGGACTTATCAAAATAGAGGTAAGTCGCCCTGAATCTGTATATTTAGTATTGATATTTTCAGCAATAGACATCGGTGCATAAGATGCCGTATCTAAATCTTGAACTTCTTTTAGGGTATTATTACAAGAAAAAAACATCGCTGCCACAAAAAGTAGAGCGATGTTTTTGAATCGTATGTTGTCAGCTGTTTTCATTAAAGAGAAGGCACTGTTACACTTCTTTGAATCCAACATCCGACAGCAATTAATTGTCCGGCGCGACCAGAGGAGAATATTTCACTCTTCTGTGGTGCCTTTGCTTCGTAATTAGCAATTGATTTTTTAGCATTTTTCTTCATTGTGGGATCTATACGTCCAGCTTTAGCAGCTTCCTTAGCTGCCAACCAATAAACAGCTCTTTTAGAAAAGTTATCAGTCCCACAATTATTTGCGCTTTTAGCATACATCGCTGCAATTGCTAAGTGTGATTTCCCCATACTTGGATTTGCTTTCAATGCTTTCATGTAATAGGTTCTCGCCTGACCATAACGGCTTTTCTTCTTAAAACTTGTCGCAATTTTGTATAAGATTTTTGACTTCTCAAATTTATCAGTTTGCAAATCAACTGCTTGATTATAGAAATTAAGTGCTTCTGTTGTTTTTCCTGCTTTATCCTTTAAAATCCCAAGGTAGAAAGCAGTATCCGCGTTGGGCTCTAACTCATTTTTTTGCTCTACTACTCTAACAAATAAAGGATCATCATTACATCCTTTAGCATACATTCTATTCATGGTGCGTTGCAACCAAATACCATCGTTTTTAAACGCTTCAAAATCCCTTGTATAAAGAGGTATTAAGTTTTCACAATTAGCTCTTGTACCTAGTTTTTTATCCACACTACCCGCTATTTGATCAAAAGCTCTCAAATAACTATTGTAGGATTTTAATCGTGAAGTATCCTTTCTACTAAGTTCTCTAACCTCACCGTTTTCATCTAAAAAGGCATTTCGCTTGTTTGTATAGTTTTTAACTTCGAAGTCAATTTTTTCACTAATATCATCGTATTTGCTAAATAATTCTTGAGCTGTTTTTTGTGAAGCATCGTATAAACCAACCATTAGAGAAAAATACGTGTACAAACTTTTAGGGTTTGTAAATGATTTTGCATCCGACGTATAGGCCGTATCAAAAGCAGCATATAAATCTTCATTAGATACGCCTAAAATTTCTCTATGATTATACCTTAACTGACTTGCTTTAGCCATGTAAGCACCCTTGGGGGTGATGTTTGGAAAAACTGTACTACGCTCTTTCCATAACTTTAACATATCTAGTATGTAGTCTACTTTTTCTTGGCCTTCACAATTAGCAATTCTGTCGTTTAAAATACGTTCACCAAAAACATAAATAGCTTTATTAAGTTTTGGATTCGATGCTCTTAATTCCATCCAAGGAGTAAAAGCTGCGTTGTAATTTTTAGCTTTTACATACTCACTAAAAATAGATAGTTTTTGCAATTCTTCTTGCGTCTGTGCTGTAATGGAAGTAATACTTAAAAAAAGTATTGTAAGTATAATAGATGTTTTCGTTTTCATCGGAGGTATTGTTAATTTATATAGATCGTTAATTAAATTTTCGTTTTTCAAACCATCGATCATTTAAAGATAAACTTATCTGAAAGTTCACGAAATTCTCTTCAACTAAATTGGCTTTTGTCGTTCCACGCTTACCAACTTCTAAACCAATGTTAGCATTTGAGAATATCCTGCCCACTGGAAGTCCTACTCCAAAAGATATGCCAAACTCTTTTATGACTTCATTATTGATTTTTAAACCTGTGTTTTCAAAACGAACGCCTGTTCTGTAAACAATACGTTTCCAGTATCTATTAAATGAATCAAACTCTGGAATAAAAAAACCTCCAACAGAAATGGTGGATGCATCCTCAAACGTTGAATTATCGATCACTACTAACCTATTTGTAAGTTGACTCGTTTTAAGAAACGTATAATCTACTCCAGCAAACCATTTTCTTGGAGCTCCAAAACCAAAACCAAATGAGGATTTGCTAGGCAATTTAAGATCCGTTGTGTTGAGTCCCATGGCATTTAAATCTACCTCAATTGAATTGACTGGTATCTCTTGATCGGTATTTAAATCAATAACGATTGCTGAAAAATTACGTTGGTTTTTTGACTTAATTTCTGACGTTGGTGAATACGTAGCTGAGGCCGTAAATTCTAAATTAGGTTTTAATAACTTAGTATATATTACTCCAAGATTATAGGAAAGACCTCCAAGATCCGATCGATTGATCTCTCTAGATTGGTACTGTAATAACCCCCCTTGTTCGTTGTACCCAAAGGCAATATTTGTATTAATAATATTTCCAAAGTTATAGCTAGCATCCACTCCAACTCTAAAATTTTTAGATAACTGATACCCTGCACCCAAGAATACTTTATTTAAGCCTCCTTCACCTCTATATTTATACTGAAGTATGTCATCCGAGTCAAAAGACTGTAATTTATAGCCAACTGAAGTATATGGAATCAGTCCAAATCCAGCTCCAAATTTACCTAAAGGAATTGCAATAGCTAGATAATCTAGCGTAGCTGTACTCGACTTGTCGGAAGCAGAAGTACTGTTAAGAGTTGTTTTTGATTGCCCTCCACCAACGGTATATTTAATTGGTCTTGCTTCATTATTAAAAGACTTTAGATTCCCTCCTGCGTAGGCTGCTGGGTTTCTAAGGTTGATATGAATACTATCTGAAAAAACACTAATCCCACCCATTGACTGGTTCTCGACAGTTCCTTTAAACTTTAAACTTCCAATACCATAAAATGAGTAGGGAGAGCTCGCACCTTGTTGAGCGTAGGAAATAGATGACATTACAACTATAATAAGTACTAAAAGCTTTTTCATAATTAATTTGAATTAAATTCTAATAGGAAATTCAAGCCTTCCAAAAGAAAATCCGAGTTGGCAAATATGCTAATTTTTAATTGCTTACACAAGAAATCCGCGTCTCCTCCTGTTAAAATAATTGTTAAATCTGGATATTTATTTTGATATGTACTAACAACCCCTCTAATTTCATACAGAACCCCATTAATAACGCCTGAATGTATACATGCATGAGTAGAATTTCCAATGAAATTTTCAGGTACTTTTTTTTCTAATGTTGGCAACTTGGAAGTGAAATCTCCCAAAGATTTATAACGGATTTGAATACCAGGAGCTATGGCACCTCCTAAGTAATTTTGCTGAGCATTAATGAAATCATAGGTAATACAGCTTCCAGCATCAATTACCAAAACATTCTTGCCCGGGTGCTGTGTGACAGCCGCAGCCATAAGTGCCAAGCGATCCACCCCCAAAGTTTCAGAAGTCTCATAACAAACTTTGTAAGGTAGTTTTGAATCTGACTTCAAAATAGTCAAAGGCAATCTATTTTCGAGGGTCTTTAACACATCAGCTGGCAAAAAACCTACGGAGGAAATAAGTCCTTGAGTGATTTCAGTGAATTCTTTTAGTAAATTATCAACCTCTAAGACTAGGCTAGCGACCGGAATTACTTTGGTTATTAAAATTTTATCTCTTTGAAATACAGCGAGTTTAGTCGTGGTATTTCCAATATCAATTATTAAATTCATTTGTTTGGTTCAGACTGCAAATTTACAAAACCATTTTTTATAAAAATTTACTTTGGGAATATTAAAATTCCATTATATTTGCAACCGCATTTAATGCGAGGAGGTGCCTTAGCTCAGTTGGTAGAGCAATGGACTGAAAATCCATGTGTCCCTGGTTCGATTCCTGGAGGCACCACTTCAAAAACCCACTCACAGAGTGGGTTTTTTATTTTCTAAACACTCACATCGGCATCTACTCAAGCTATTTACTTGAAAATATGTGTAAATTTAGCTAGCTAATTAATGTTTATTGATTAATTTGATAAAACTTTAAAATATATTGTAAAATAATGTATTTTTATGCACCAAAATTCATTAAAATTTTATTTTGATGTAGGAGTTTTTAATACTCAATTGTTATCTAATAGAACTCAATAAAAATTAGACCTATTTATGTTATGAAGAAAAATCTACTTTGTATTTTATTTGCGCTTTTAACTTACAGTGTATCTTCACAAGGGGAAGCTAATAACTGGTTTTTTGGATTTGGCGCTGGTCTTGTCTTTGACAACATCAACAATACAGTAACCCCAACCGCAGATGCCGCACAATCTATCAGTACTTTGGAAGGATGCTCATCTATTTCAGGACCCAACGGCGAATTAAAGTTTTACACTGACGGACGTGATGTATGGGACGCCGACCACAATCTTATGCCAAATGCAAATTATTTTGGAGGCTCAGGTCTATTGGGAGATCCCTCAAGCACAAGTTCTGGGGTTATTATTCCCAAACCTGGCGATTTAGATAGGTATTATGTGTTTACCGTAGATGAACCACATCATCAAAACGCCTGGGCCTACCCGAACCAGGGGCCCGCAGATTTTAATGGCATCCCAACAGCTCAATATGACGACTCAAATACTTCTGTACCTCAAGGAGATGACGGGTTTAACAATGGTCTTAACTATTCATTAGTGGATATGACTCTGAATAATGGAATGGGGGATATTGATATCGCAGAAAAAAACATACAACTTTTAACTTATGATGATAATAACCCGCTACACTTAGAATATAAATGTGCAGAGAAAATAACAGCTGTTGAGCATGCCGACGGTCAATCGTATTGGGTTTTAACACATTTTATAAGTTCTTTTTATGCTTTTCGAGTGGATTCAAATGGCGTGAATCCAGCTCCTTCTATTTCAAACGTAGCTCCTTCAATTGCGATTGAGGGGTATAGACGAAATGCTATAGGCTACTTAAAGTCATCTCCCGATGGCAATAAGATCGCTATTGCTCACAATCAAAATGGAACTAATGAAGGAGGAAATAGTAACAACGGTTCGGCCTGGATTTATGACTTTGACAAAGAAACTGGACAAGTATCAAATCCTTTAGAAGTATTAAATAACGACAATTTTTACGGAGTCGCATTTTCGCAAAATTCAGAAAAAGTTTATTTTTCCAGTAACTCAGGAGTGCAGCAGTTAGATCTAACAGCAGCAGATATTCCAAGTTCTGCTAGCTCCATTTACCAAACATTTTCTGGTTTTTTAGGAGGAATGCAGTTAGGACCTGACGGAAAAATATATGTGTGTAATTCTGAATTCAGTTTCGCGTTAGATGTTATTAATAATCCTAACGACACTCCAGCCGCTACAAACTATGTAGAAGCGGGTCAGCAGTTGTCTCCAGGAACACAAGCTGGATATGGACTCCCCCCGTTTATTCAGTCTTTTTTAGTTGCTAATATTAGCTACATCAATGACTGTTTGGGTTCTAGCACTGAATTTTCCTTATCAACTTCTGAAACGATCGTTAGCTTGGAATGGAATTTTGGTGACGGGGAATCATCAACTGATTTAAGCCCAGTGCATACATATGCCAGTCCTGGTGAATATATTGCAAGTGTAACCATAACAACAGCAACTGAAACTCAACCTTTTGAAACTTTAGTGACTATTTTTGACACCCCAATTGCTAATCCAGTTGCGAATATTGACATTTGCGATGATGATAATGACGGAGTTAATAGTTTTGACTTTACTTCTGACCTAACCCCTATTGTTTTAGGAACCCAAGTGGCGAGCAGTTTTAATGTCACATACCACCCAACTCAAGCAGATGCAAATGACAATACAAATGCATATGCAATCCCTTACAGTAATACACTCACTCAAGAAATCGTGTTTGTACGTATTGAAAACACAGACAATACCAACTGTTTTGATACCACTAGTTTTGGAATTGAAGTCTTTGATACTCCGGTGCCACCAGTTGATTTTGAGTACTATCAATGTGACTACACAAACTCTGGAGATTTAATAGAACAATTTGACTTAACAGCGCTCAACACAGCTATTGCCAATGGGCAAGACCTCACTATAACACATTATGAAACTCAAGCAGATGCAGAATCAGGAACCAACCCTATTATAGGACTATACAGTAACACTTCAACAGTGCAAACACTGTATGTATTACTGGTTAGTAATGTATTAGCAGACTGTACTGCTGTTGGACCTTACACCATTGGAGTAGATCCATTGCCAAATGTTATTGTGGATGTTCCTTTAGTACAGTGTGATATTGATGACGTTCAAGACGGGATCTCTATTTACAATCTTGAAGAAGTGGGCGAAAATGTGATTATCGGGGATGACCCCACTAATTATTCGCTCACTTTTCACCTTTCACAAGCAGACTTAGATGCTGGAATAAATGCCATCCCAAACCCAACGTCTTATGTCAATCTGGCGCCGCTACAAACAATATTCACACGAGTAGAAAATATTGCCACAACTTGTTATACGACCTCGTTCTTTTTCTTAGAAACGATTTTTAATCCCATTCCAGATGATGCCGGACTTATTGTTTGTGATAATAGCGAAGGAAACGGAAATGATTATGATGGTTTGGGGTTATTCACTCTAAGTAATGCTAATAATTACATTCTCTCCCTAATAGTAGCCAACCCAAATAATGACATTACAGATCCAAATCAATTAACCATTGCGTATTATTCAAGCGAAAATGACGCCTTGTTAGAGTTAAATCAACTTCCTAATGTGTATACTAGTGAGGTTGCTGATGCGCAAACTCTTTATATTAGAGTGGAGAGAGGGAATGATTGTTTTGGAATCAACACTGTTCAACTACAAGTTTTACCCGTTCCTGACTACAACGAAGTTCCAGATGAAATTTTGTGTACTTACACTCCGGGATCTATAAACATCGACCTTGAAGCCAACTATGACCCTGTAATACTAGGAACTCAAAATGCAAGTGAAGTGATCATAACTTACCACACTTCTCAAGAAGATGCGGACGCAGGAGTGAATGCATTAGCAAGCCCATATACTATTTTTGATGAAATCACTCTTTTTGTTCGTGAAGAAGTTCAAAACAATGACCCTTTAGTTACCGCTTGTTATATATCTAATGTAAGCTTTACCCTAACGGTAGAGCCAAGACCTGAATTTGTAGCTCCGATCCCTTTAATTGTTTGTGACGATGATGCTGTTTTAGATGGGCTTACCACTATAGATATTTCTGTACAAACAGAAATCATAAGAGCTGGTATTGAAGAAAACGTAGTGAGTTATCACGTTTCTGAAAATGATGCCAATACTGGAGATAATCCTTTGGATCTCATTTATACAACAATTGTTCCGGACTTACAAACTATTTTTGTGAGAATAGAAGATGATCTGACTGCAATTACAGGCTGTTATTCAATCACACCTTTTGATTTAGTGGTTGTACGACCACCAGCAGCAACCACGCCTATAAACTATGAATATTGTGATCCTGATGCCGACGGTTTTGGAGTCTTTGACTTCTCCACTCTCGACGCAGAAATTACAGGCACACTATCCAACTTGATAATTAGTTATCACGAAACGCAGGCAGATGCCTTTAATAATATCAATCCAATTATTGGTGAGTATTTTAATATTGTGGCCTACCAGCAAACTATTTTTGTTCGTATAGAAGACACCACTATTACGACTGATTGTTTTAATTACTTAGATTTTCTGATTGTAGTCAATGATGTTCCTCAGATTGAGCTCACCCCAGACACATTAGAAACCTGTGATAATGATTTGGATGGGTTTGCATTATTTGATCTATCGCTTGCCAATGAACAAATACTTAATGGCCTAAACCCTTTAGACTTTGAAGTGTCTTACTTTGAAACGCTGGCTAATGCAAATACAGGAAGCAATCCAATTGCGACCCCTTTCTCGTACACCAACATAAACCCTAGCAACCAAGATGTTTACGTTCGTGTAGAAAACATTGATACAGAATGTTATAATGCAGTAACATTGCCATTACTGGTCAATCCGTTACCAGTGATTGTACAGCCTACACCCTTAGCACTTTGTGATGATGCGGTTGCCGATTCCTTTACGTCTTTTGATTTAACATTAAAAAACACTGAGATAACTGTGGGTGATGGTAGTTTAGAGGTGGTTTACTACACCACATTTGTAGACGCTGAATCGGCTACTAATGCCATAGCAGATCCGACGGCTTATACCAACCAAGCAATAG
>CAJIZJ010000049.1 GCA_905181825.1 uncultured Flavobacteriaceae bacterium | reverse complement strand
CACAAGGTCAGTGCTTAGTTTATGATTAATTTTTTAGTAATTTCCTTATTTAATGAATTAACTTTTAAGAAGTAAATTCCTTTTGAAGCCTTTAATTCTATTTCAGAGTTTTTAGATAAATCTCTGGTTTGTTCATAAAAAACTAGTTTCCCAAGGCTATCATAAATTTTTATGGACACTTGAGTTTGTAATTCCCAATTCAGTTTAAAAATTCCTGAGGATGGGTTTGGTGACAAGATCAACTCTGATACTTCTAAGTCTCCCAAGCCTAAGCTACTTAAATGAGTTGCTCCTGAGATATCATCAAATAAATAAGTGTCTGAGAGACCTCCACCGACATCACCGAAATCTGTGAATAGAACCATTCGTTCATAGTTACCAAGTCCAGCACCAAAGTCTAAAAATACGTCAGTCCACTCTGTTCCTGTGATAGAAAATTGAACTTCTGTGTCTCCTGTGGTACCTTGTTCAAATTTTAAAGCATGGTTACCACTACCTGTTCCGTTTACAGCTTTAATTCTAAATGTAATCGTGTTGTTTTCGTCATCTGACAAATCAATATTTTCCGCAAAGTTGATTTGTGCATTGTCCCATTGTCCACCATTACCTACAACTTGTAGGACATCATTTCCATTGTCTTGAACAACAGAAACAACGGCTCCGTCAGCACCTGTCATTAGCTGATTATCACTGCTAAAGTCGAAAGGCAAGATTGGTAAACCTGGTGAGTCTGCAGGATTGTACAAATTAATACGCCACAGTCCTCGACCGTATGTTGCCACATACAATTTGTTATCTGCGTTATTTATCTCTAATTCATTGACTTGAACATTTGGCAGTCCCGTATTATAAGGAGTCCAAATAGGTTCATTGTCTCTCAAATAATAGATTCCATAATTCATTCCGAGATACAATATATCTTCTTCATAGGTCGTATCCCATACCAATGCTAAAGCACCAAAATTGGGTAAGTCATGAGTTGCAATACTCCAGTTTTCGCCACCGTCAATTGAAACATAGACTTTATCTGATGAACTTGTTGCAATAGCTAGTTTACTAGAATTGGTAGGATGAATGGCTATCGAATTAATATTGCCTGAAAACCCAGTCAGTTGCGCCCAATCTCCGTTTGAACCACCGCTTATTGTCCTGTAAAGATTTTCCCCAAAAGCAGCATATATAGTATTACTATCTGAAGCCGCTATTTTTAAGTGATTTAGGTTATTCTCAAAGTTTTGTGATATAGAGACCCAACTGCTCAAATTATCAACATTCTCTCCACCAGCTTCAGATTTATAAACCTCATCGTATCCTGCATAAATAGTTGTTGCTACTTGCGGATCTTGTTCAAAAGGAGTTACCCAACTACCTTCTTTATCCTCTGGGGAAGGTAAACCAAAATAATTCTGACCTTGATTTAGTGATTTATATAGATACCCATATTGAGAGGTTCCATACAAAATATTTGGATCTGAATGATCGATAAACGTTTCCATCCCATCAGCTCCTAACCAGTCATACCAAATACCGTCTGCTCTATAAACCGAGGTTCCATTGTCTTGTGATCCCCCAGTAACAATGACTGGATTTGTTTGACTGATTCCAATTTTGTAAAATTGACGAATTCCCAAACCAGCGGATAAATCGGTATAATACGTACTGCTTACATTCAGCGGGTCATTAGCCACAAAAATACCACCATCACTACCCACATATATTTTGTCATTATGATATATCATAAGGTCGATATCTGCATGACAGTAACCTATATTTTGATTTTCTGCATTTCCAGGCACCCACTGAGAGGTCACATTAAAATCCGTGCCTCCATTGGTTGAACGCCATGACAAAATACCCGAAATATGAACATCCTCAGCATCATTTGGATTCACAATGACATCCATATCTCTTGGCGCCTGACCCCTATTGTCATCTGCTTCAGATGAATACCCAAAATAATTTTTATCGTCATGACTTAATTTAGAAAAACTAGAACCACTATCGGTTGATTTATAAAACCCTCCAAATATGCCACTATTAGCCTCGAGCACATATACAACCTCTGGATTATCTGCAGAAACACCTATCATTTTTGGACCATTTGAAAAATTATTATCACTCAATTCAAATCCATTTTCAAAAATAATACCCAATGAAGAATCTTCAATGGATACGGCATCTAAAGTTGTGGGTTTGCCATAATTATTAGTCACTTCAAATGCAATATAATAGTCGTCAGAGGCATCTGGTAAAGTTAATGTAACATTTTGCCAATTTGGTACTGAGTCAGGGTAGTTCACTAATTCTATCCATTCACCATTAATAGATGTTTTGTAAAGAACTCGAAACCCATTCAAAAAAGAAGAAACCCATCTAAGATTCGAAAAAGAAAAATTGAGCTCTGGCGATGCTGCATTACTCAAATCTAAAGCCGGAGTAACTAATCTTGTAATTGGATTATCATAGCTTGGCAAGTAAAAATTCGCCATCATATCTCCTTGAATAGGACTAACAGAACCCCAAGGATTTGATGCCCCAATAGTCCAATTTGTTTGACCTTGCACATTTTCTTGAGTCCAAGGGCTAAATAAATTATCGTAAAAAAAGGTTAAACCGCCATCTGTCGATTTAAAAACCAAATTTCCCGAAGCGTAAATTGTATTGAGATCACCTGGTTTAAACTCTATATCGTACCCTCGACTAGAGTCTGAGTGGATTTTCTCCCAATTGGTACCACCATCCGTAGATTGAAAAACTCCAGAATATTCGGTTGAACAAAACAACTGATTTGGATTTGATGGGTTGATTAAAATTTTATTAACATCCCCATTTCCTGTATCGGCTAATTCGTTCCAAGTTGCCCCGGCATCTGAAGATTTAAAAATAACACCACTACTACTTCCCCAATAATACACATTAGAGTTTGTGGGGTCTATTGTTAAAGCATATACTCTTATATTGGATAAGTTATCTGTTAATGCCGACCACGTTGTAGTGCCATCAGTCGTTTTCCAAACGCCACCACCTGGAGATCCAACGATTATATGGTTTTCATCACTAGGGTCTATTGCGATACTGGTAATACGCCCAATTCCTGGATTCCACCCAGTGGTTTGATTCCAACTTGAAGGACCTAATTGCTCCCAGTTAGCAATCATACTAATTCTACTAGACTGAATAGAGGAATTTATGTAAGAGTTGTATCGCTCAATCTCATTATAATAGAATGAAGGAGTTTTTAATAATCCATTATCATCTTGCACGCGAAGTGCATCATATTCCCAACGTTTAAAACTTTTGTAGCCAGTTCCTCTGCCTTTATCTTTGTTTTCAAAATAAGCGTCTCCACTAGCTTGTATTTCTTGAACTGTAAATTGATCTGAATTGATCATTTCTAAATAGTCTTGAGATTCAATACATGAGTGTGATAAGAAAAAGGCTATTAAAATAAAGGTGGATTTATTCATGATAAAGCTATAATTAGTTATTTTTGTAAAGTAAATTAAAGTTATTACACTTTTAGGTCTATGCAAATATATACCATATAAATCATTTATTATTAAAAAAAACCACTTGTTACGGAATTAAACAAATTAGCGCATGAGTTCTTTTTTAATATTAATACTTCTACTAGGATATTTTCTAGTTTTAATATTCATCTCTTATTTGACAGGGAAAAATGACTCTAATGTCGACTTTTTTAAAGCTGGAAAAAAGTCACCTTGGTATCTTGTAGCCTTTGGAATGATTGGCGCCTCACTATCTGGGGTAACATTTATATCGGTACCGGGCTGGGTAGAGGCGTCTCAGTTTAGTTATTTTCAGGTGGTGCTGGGGTATATGGTGGGGTATTTCGTGGTCGCTTTTGTGCTGCTTCCTGTGTATTATAAATTAAATTTAACCTCCATATACGAATATCTTTTTCACAGGTTTGGATTTGTAAGCCATAAAACAGGCGCCTTTTTCTTTTTCGTATCCCGCGTATTAGGAGCCGCTTTTCGACTCTACTTAGTCGCGATCGTTTTACAACAATTTATCTTTGATGAATGGAATGTCCCATTTGAAATAACAGTTGTTATTTCAATTTTACTAATTTGGATTTACACATTTAGAGGAGGTATTAAAACCATTGTTTGGACTGACACCCTACAAACTCTATTTATGATTACCGCAGTCCTACTGTCTATTTACTTTATTATTGATAGCTTGGGTTGGACTTTCTCAGAGTTCCTAGCCTCTGAAGAATTAAAATCTTATAGCACTATTTTTAATACGGGCAGCATTTTAGACAAGGGGTATTTCCTAAAATCCTTTTTTGGAGGTGTATTCATAACCATTTGTATGACAGGATTGGATCAAGATATGATGCAAAAAAACTTGACCTGCAAATCGCTTAAAGATGCACAAAAAAATATGCTTTCTTTCAGCGTTGTACTTACTTTCGTGACCTTTTTATTCATGCTTCTAGGAGCACTTTTATTTATATATGCCAAACAAAATAATATTGAGATTCCGTTGTTATACGGTAAACCCAAAACAGATTTATTATTTCCCGAAATCGCCCTCAATAGTGGCTTGGGAATTACGCTCGGTATTACTTTTATTCTTGGGTTAATTGCTGCTGCGTATAGCAGCGCCGATAGCGCATTGACTTCGTTAACCACTTCCTTTTGTGTGGATATTCTTAATATGAAAGGCAAATCTGAAAAGGAACAAAAAACAATTCGCAAAAAAACACATATTGGAATGAGTGTGCTTTTGGTTCTTGTAATCATTTCATTTAAATACATTCTAAACTCCAACGTTATTGACAGCTTATTAACCGTTGCTGGGTATACCTATGGCCCTTTATTAGGATTGTTTGCTTTTGGAATATTTACAAATTATAAAATAAAAGACAAATTTGTATGGATTGTCGCCTTAGCGTCAGTAACAATCGTATTTATGCTGGGTAAAATCCCTGCAGATTACTTAGGGGGTTATATGATTGGCTATGAACTTCTGCCTCTTAATGGCTTACTTACGTTTCTCGGTTTAATACTGATTCGTAGAAAGTAATACCAATGTACAAGCCACTTCATAAGGAATGGAGGCTTCGTTTAACATGTCGTAAAAGACTGGATTCTCAGTACCTGGATTAAAAATAACACGTACTGGATTTAAGCTAATAATAAAATCATAATAAGCTTCTTGATGTTTTGGGTTTAAATACAACGTCAACGTATGAATATTTGCATAAGGCTCCAATGCTACATCTATCTGAATCCCACTAACTACGCCTTCTTTTAGACCAAAAGCTGAGACATCAACTCCAGCTAAACACAACTTGTTAACAGCTATGTTAGAGTATCTGTCAGGATTTAATGAAGTCCCAAAAACCAATGTTTTTTTATGTGTCATAACACTAAAATTGTACAAACTTTAAAGGATATTTGCTTTGAGTTAGTAGCTTGACAATTGTTTTCAAATAAGTGAAAATAAAGTGATGAAAATTACCATTTTATAATTACACTTCCCCAAGTGAAGCCACTTCCAAAGGCGGCTAAAACCACTGTATCACCTTTTTTCACTTTACCTTGTTGATGTGCTTCAGATAAAGCGATTGGAATAGAGGCTGCTGTCGTGTTTCCGTATTTCTGAATATTGTTATAAACCTTATCATCAGACAAACCGAATTTCTTTTGAATAAATTGAGATATTCTTAGGTTTGCTTGATGTGGAATCAACATATCAATATCAGAAACTTCTAAATTATTTTTCTGTAAACCCTCATTAATCACTTCACTAAAACGTCTGACCGCATGTTTAAAAACAAATTGCCCATTCATATAAGGACGGTAGCTAAAGTCTTCTGGGTCGTTATCTTTTATAATATCTGTAACCCAACGGGACCCCATTCCTGGAGCTTCTGTTGCCAGTTCAAGGGCATGCTTACCTTCTGAGTGAATATGTGTGGATAGAATCCCTTTTGTAGGATCATCTTCTCGTGTCAAGACTGCAGCGCCTGCACCGTCACCAAAAATTACTGATATACTTCGACCTCGAGTTGATTTGTCAATGCCATGAGACTGTAATTCACTTCCTATGACCAGAACGTTTTTATACATTCCTGTTTTAATAAATTGGTCAGCCACAGAAATTGAGTAGACAAACCCTGAGCATTGGGCTCTAATGTCTAGCGCAGCGACGGTATTGATCTCTAAAGCTTCTTGAACTTGGACACCAGGGCCAGGAAAATAATAGTCTGGACTTAAAGTGGCAAATACAATAAGGTCTAGGTCTTCTTTTTTGATCCCAGAATTAGAAATGGCCTTTTTGGCAGCTTCTAGCCCCATTGAAAAAGTAGACTGTCCGTCACCAGGCTTGACCCAACGGCGTTCTTTTATTCCCGTACGTTCCTGAATCCATTGGTCATTGGTATCCATAATCTTAGACAAATCGTCATTTGTTACAATATTGTCTGGCACATAATGTCCTAATCCTATTATTTTTGAGTTGTACATGCTGATAAATTTATAAAAAGAGTAACAAATATAAACTAAAATGTCAGTTTGTCACTTTTTAATATTTGGTATTTTTTTTGACATACAAGTATAAATTAATAAACTAAAAACACACTAATTATGTCTAAAGGAAAAATTAATGTATCCGTTGATAATATTTTCCCACTAATAAAGAAATTTCTATACAGTGATCATGAAATATTCTTACGAGAACTGGTAAGTAACGCGACTGATGCCACGTTAAAATTAAAACATCTTACCAATATAGGAGAGGCAAGTGTCAAATATGGCAGTCCTCAAATTGAAATAAAAATTGACAAAGAGGGTAAAAAGCTTCATATTATTGATCAAGGTCTCGGGATGACTGCAGACGAGGTTCAAAAATACATTAATGAAGTGGCTTTTTCTGGCGCTGAAGAGTTTTTAGATAAATACAAGGATAAATTAGATGACACAGGAATTATCGGACATTTTGGGTTAGGATTCTACTCTGCATTCATGGTGGCTGAAAAAGTAGAAATAATCACTAAATCTTTCAAAGATGAACCTGCTGCACACTGGAGTTGTGATGGAAGTCCTGAATACACACTTGAAGCTTCTGATAAAACAGAACGTGGGTCCGAAATTATTTTGCATATCGCTGAAGATTCTGTAGAATTTTTAGAAGAAAGCCGCATAACATCTCTATTAAACAAATACAATAAGTTCATGCCTATTCCGATTAAATTTGGAACCAAGGAAATAGATGATGAAACACATGAACCTAAAACCACTACTGATAAAGACGGGAAGGAAACAACAGAGCCTAAACAAAAAGTTACGGTTGATAATATCATAAACAACCCAACGCCAGCTTGGACTAAACAACCTGCTGAACTAAAAGATGAAGACTATAAAAGTTTTTACCGCGAGTTATATCCTGCACAGTTTGAAGATCCTTTATTCAATATTCACTTAAATGTAGATTACCCTTTCAACTTGACTGGTATTCTATATTTTCCAAAAATGGGTGAAGATATGAATGTCCAAAAGGATAAGATTCAATTATATCAAAATCAGGTATTTGTAACAGACAATGTAGAAGGCATTGTTCCCGAATTTTTAACTATGCTTCGTGGGGTTATCGACTCTCCAGACATTCCATTAAATGTTTCAAGATCTTATCTTCAAGCTGATGGAGCTGTTAAAAAAATCGCTTCATATATCACTAAAAAAGTAGCGGATAAAATGAAATCTCTATTTAATTCAAATAGAGAAGATTTTGAAGCTAAGTGGAATGATATTAAAATTGTGATTGAATACGGAATGCTTTCAGAAGATAAGTTTTTTGAGAAATCAGAAGCCTTTGTCCTCTACCCTACAGTTGATGGAACATACCACACCTATGAGGAGCTTTACAATAAAATCAAAGCAAACCAAACAGATAAGGACGATAAATTAGTGATCCTATATGCTTCTAATAAAGATGCACAACACAGCTATATTGAGGCCGCTAAGACAAAAGGCTATGAGGTCTTATTGTTAGACTCTCCTATTGTGTCTCACTTAATACAAAAACTAGAAAGTACAAAAGAGAATATTTCGTTTGTTAGAGTAGATTCAGATCATGTTGACAATCTGATCAAAAAAGACGAGACAATGGTGTCTAAGCTAAGTGAAGACGAGAAAACAGCTCTTGATACAGTTTTAAAAGAAGTGGTGCCTTCAGATAAATTCATGGTTCAATTAGAAGCAATGGACAGTAATTCAGCACCCTTTATGATCACACAACCTGAGTTTATGCGTCGGATGAAAGAAATGCAACAAACAGGTGGTGGTGGTATGTTTGGAATGGGAAATATGCCGGAAATGTATAATCTTGTTGTAAACACCAATTCAGATTTGGTTAGTGAAATTTTAAATACTAAAACAAAGAAAAAACAAGAACGATTAATAACTCAAAGTTTAGACTTAGCACAATTATCACAGGGACTTTTAAAAGGAGAAGCCTTGACTAATTTTATCAATCGTAGCTATGAAATGATTAAATAGTTAAATTAATTTTCTTAACAAAAAAAGCAGCCTATTAGGCTGCTTTTTTTGTTCACACATAATTATTATGAGTTAAAAATTGTGAAGAAATAAAACTTAAGCTAATTTAGAGCAAACTATTAGAATGTCTTTATTTGATTTATCGGAAACCATACAACTGAAATTGCCAAATGCTGAAATCGACTATACACCAGCGTTTTTTAATTTAGATGAATCCAGGGAATTATTTGATGCCATTTATGATCATACAAATTGGATTGAAGAAGACATTCGCGTATATGGTAAAGTATACAAACAGCCTCGTTTAACAGCCTTTTATGCCAACAATGATAAAGCATATGGATATTCAAATATTTCAATGTCACCTCAGCCATTTAACTCTACTTTAAACACTATCAAATCGAAAATAGAAAAAGCAACACAACTGACTTTCTCGTCATGTTTATTAAATCTATATAGAGACGGACAAGACAGTAATGGCTGGCATTCAGATGATGAAAAAGAACTTGGAGAAAATCCGGCTATCGCCTCTGTAAGTCTTGGAGCTGAACGCCTTTTTCATCTCAAGCATAAAAACATAAAAACGCTCAAACACAAGCTAACTCTAAAAAATGGTAGCTTATTATTGATGAAAGGAGAAACACAGCATCACTGGCTTCACCAAATACCAAAAACAAAAAAAACTATTGACAAGCGAATTAATTTAACCTTTAGGCTTATAAAATAATGAAACTAATTTCTCCCTGATAACCAGAAAGATAAGTCATGTCAGAGCAGAAAAAAGCATCATTAAAAAATGATGCTTTTGACAACTAACCAAACAAAATATATTACAAAATAAAGTAACATCTAAACAAACATTTTCAACTTTCGTGCCATAACATATTTATTAATGAACTTTAACTTAATATTCACATATTAAAAAAACGATGCTTTTGTGACTAAAAAAAACCAAATAACAATTAAAGAAGTAACTTATTAGACTAAAAGCAACACCTATGCCACAAAACATTTTAATTATATTTGCATTGAACTAAATCATATTATGACAGACACAACTCCATTATTTACAGATGATACTATTGTATTTGGCTTACTAATGTCAGCTATTGCATTAATTTTTTATACTGAATCAAGATCTACCGGTTTTTGGCCTAAATTTTACAAAATAGTTCCTGGGTTGTTTATGGCATATATGATACCTGCATTGTTTACAACCTTAGGTTGGATAGCACCCGAATGGGAAAGCCTTACTCTCTCTGGTGAAATAACTACTGGAACTAGTAATTTGTATTATGTAGCTAGTCGTTATTTACTTCCTGCTGCTTTGGTTTTGATGACATTGAGCATTGATTTAAAAGGGGTTGTTAACTTAGGCTGGAAGGCCTTAATTATGTTTTTCACAGGAACCTTAGGGATTATAATTGGAGGCCCCATAGCAATTCTTCTAATTTCAATGATTTCCCCAGAAACGGTTGGAGGTATTGGACCTGATGCTGTATGGAGAGGACTTTCTACTCTAGCGGGGAGTTGGATTGGCGGAGGGGCTAATCAAACTGCTATGCTAGAAATCTATGGCTATAATCAAAAACTATATGGCGGAATGGTATTTGTTGATATTGTGGTGGCCAATATATGGATGGCATTACTTTTAATAGGAATAGGAAAGTCGGATAAAATAAATAAATGGTTAAAAGCAGATACAACAGCCATAGAGACTCTAAAAGATAAAGTGTCAAATTTCACAGAAAGTGTGAAGCGAACTCCAACTCTCAATGACATTATGATCATGGTAGGTATTGCGTTTGGATCGGTTAGTTTTGCCCATTTGTGTTCTGGCTTTTTAGCCCCCTTTTTTAGTGATTATGTCGCCACGATAAATTCTGAGACTTCTAGAAATATATTTACTTTTCTTGGATCCTCATTCTTTTGGATGATTAGTATTGCCACTATTATAGCAATAGCTCTTTCATTTACTAAAGCCAAAAATTACGAAGGTGCTGGAGCCAGTAAGTTTGGAAGTGTTTTTATTTATATTTTAGTAGCTACCATTGGAATGAAAATGGATTTGACTTTAATCTTTGATAATACTGGGCTTATAGCCATTGCAGTTGTTTGGATGACCATTCACGCACTTCTATTAATTGGGGTTGCTAAATTAATTAGAGCGCCTTACTTCTTTCTGGCGGTGGGTAGCCAAGCGAACGTGGGGGGAGCAGCCTCTGCTCCTATTGTAGCATCGGCCTTTCACCCGTCACTAGCATCTGTAGGCGTTTTATTGGCCGTATTTGGCTATGCTGTAGGGACAATTGCTGCCATAGCTTGTACAATACTTATGGAATTAGCATCAGCGACTTCCTAGAAATAATTATATTTGAATCATAAAAACTTATCATGAATAAAACTTTATTATTTGTTGTTATAATTCTACTAACCGCTTGCAGCCAGCAGACAAAAAAAATGATGGTTAGTGGTAATATTAAAGGCCTTCAAAAAGGAACACTTTACCTTCAACATGTACAAGACACTAACTATGTTACATTAGATTCTTTGGTAATGAACAGTACAACTAATTTTAGGTTAGGCTGTAACCTCGAAGAGGCAGAGATGCTTTACCTAAGCCTATCAGAAGACATCAATGCCGACCGGATATCATTTTTTGGAAGTAATGGTAACACAAATATAAACACTACTCTTAAGCGTTTTAAATTTGATGCTCAGATAGACGGGGGACCTCAACAGGAACTTTTAGAATCTTACTATGAAATCATGAGTCGCTTTAAAAATCAAAGATTAGAGTTTATTAAAGAGAAAATAAATGCTCAAAAAGATTTGAACTTAGAGTTAGCCGAGAAAATTCAGCTAAAAATTGATAACGTAATAACTAGGAGCTATTTGTACAGTATTAACTTTGCAATTAACAATAAACAAAGTGAAGTGGCTCCTTATGTAGCAGTCGCAGAAGTTTATGATGCCAATGTAAAATACTTAGACACCATAAACAGCGTACTACCAAAAAACATTGCCGATTCTAAATACGGCACTATCTTAGAGGACTATATTAATAAAATAAAGTCTGAGTAATTTAAAGACTGTTAATCTTATCGATTAATACTTTTCCTTTAGTTTCAAGATCTTGAGCAATAGACTTAAAATGTGCTTTTTGATTTTCTACATTCTTAGCGTTAACTTGTTCGATCAATTGATCAAATGTTGCTATCGCTTCATCAATTAAAGCCTCACTTTTTTTAGTGTCTTTATCCGTATTAGCATATTCCCAAATGTATACTGCTTCAATTATATCTCCTAATACGTAATTGATATCTTTTTTTAAATTTCTAACGTTAGCCATAATCTATATTTTTTGTTTTTGCAAAACTACATAATTTTAAATATAAACTTCTAAAAGTTTTGCATGATTTGTAGAAATAGAAAAACTTTTTAAACTCGCTGGAATCAAAACAGTCTGCCCTTTAGAAAGCTCGGTTAAATCACCCTGAACATCGAATGTGGCGCTACCTTCAACACACATATATATCATAAATGAATCATGGTTGTTTTCAATAGAAATTAACGAGTTTACTTCTACTATATTAGTGGTGAAATAAGGGCAAGAAACTAATTCTGTAGAGCCCTTAGAGTCATGAGAATAATTAACTCTAAAGTTTTCAGGCATATCAAAATCAAAAGCTTCAATAGCTATGTCATTGTGTAACTCTCTATGATTTCCTTTAGAATCTACTCGATCCCAATCATAAACACGATACGTTATGTCACTCGTCTGTTGGATCTCAGCTAAAAGAACACCAGCACCAATAGCGTGAATTCTTCCAACTTCAATGAAATAGGTGTCACCAGCTTCAACTTTATCAAAATTTAAAATGCTTTCAAGTGTTTTGGCTTCTAATTTTTCTAAATATAATTCTTTCGTCATCGGTTGGTTAAAACCTACAATCAAATTAGAATCAGAATCTGCTTGAACAACATACCACATTTCAGTTTTCCCAAAACTGTTATGGCGTTCTTTAGCCAGGGCATCATTGGGATGCAATTGAACAGAGAGATCTGCTTTAGCATCAATAAACTTTATAAGTAATGGGAATTTTGTCCCAAATTGTTTAAAATTTTTATGACCCAATAAATCAGTCGTGTGAAGTTCCATCAATGACTTAAGAGAGGTCCCTGCCATAGCCCCATTGGATACGACAGAAGTATCACCTTCGACATCACTTAGTTCCCAACTTTCACCCGCTTCATATGAAGAGGTAGGCTTATTTAAAAGCTGTTGAAGTTTTTGACCACCCCAAATTTTGTCTTTAATTATTGGTTCGAACTTAAAAGGATACAGCATTTTAAATGATTTTATTGATATTAACTCCCTGAGTAAGTTACAAAATTACGAGGTGTTTCATAAAGTGTTACTTCCAATACTAAGTGAGAATCTAGCACGGCTTTTAACTTATCATAAATAACAACTACAATATTTTCAGCTGTAGGGTTTAAATTTTTGAATTCTGGAACATCCACATTCAGGTTCTTGTGATCAAAGGCATCTTCAATTTCTGATTTGATAAAGTCCTTCAATATTTTCACATCTACAACATATCCTGTTTCTGGATCAATTTCGCCAGTTACACTGACGGTTAGATCATAATTATGACCATGGAAATTAGGATTATTACACTTCCCAAAAACAGCGTCATTTTGCTCAAAACTCCAATCTGGACGGTATAATCTATGTGCAGCATTAAAATGTGCTTTTCTACTTACTGTAACTTTCATTTCTCGTATTTATATGTTCGTAAAATTTCTTAAATATAATTTTAAACCACTCGGTGTATAGTTCTGGATGGATATCGACATCTGCCTTAACAGCTTCCAGTGGCATCCACTTCCAGCTCTCAACTTCATCTGGGTTTATTATTGGTAGATTCTCAAAATAACCAACCATAATATGATCTAATTCATGTTCGGTAAGGCCATTATCAAAGGAAGCCTTATAAATAAAAGAGGTTGTTTCTTTGAGTGGGGTTACAAAACCCATTTCTTCCTTTAATCTTCTAGTTCCTGCTTCAATATTAGACTCACCATTGCGTTGATGAGAACAACAGGTATTGGTCCATAACAGTGGTGAATGGTATTTATGAGCTGCTCTTTGTTGAAGCATCAATTCATTTTTAGCATTAAAAACAAATACCGAAAATGCACGGTGTAATACTGCTTTTTCGTGCGCTTCCATTTTTGGCATTAGACCAATTTGTTCATCATGCTCATTTACAAGAATTACCTGTTCTTCAATCATGGCACAAAAATATTAACTATATATTTAATTTTTACTAATTTATTCCTAAAGTTAAAACTTGCAACTATTAAAAAACGTTGCTTATAGCATCTCCAAAAACTCCATTTCAGAAATAATAGGCACCTTTAAGCTATCCGCTTTGGTGCGTTTACTGGGACCCATATTGCTGCCAGCTACCACAAAGGATGTCTTAGCAGATATTGAGCTTACTACTTTTCCGCCGTTAGAATCTATTAAAACTTTAAGTTCGTCTCTAGAAACTGTTTCAAAAACGCCAGAGACAACGAAACGAAGCCCCTGTAATTGGGTCGTTTGATTAGAGAGTGCTTCCTCAGACAACTCTAACTGGACTCCGCACAGTATAAGGCGAGACACCATTCTAATATTCACATCGATTTTAAAAAACTCAATAACGCTTTCTGCTATTTTAATTCCAATTTCGTCAACTGTTTCTAAATCTTCAAAAGAAGCTTCCGACAACGCCTGTATGGACTTATAATGTTTTGCTAATTTTTTAGCAACTGTTTCTCCAACATATCGAATACCTAACCCAAATAATACCCGTTCAAAAGGGATGTCTTTTGATGCTTGCACTCCACTAACTAAGTTATCAGCGCTTTTTTCAGCCATGCGATCAAGATGTATAATTTGATCCGTTGTCAAATCGTATAAATCCGCATAATCATGAATCAAACCTTCATTAACCAACAGGGCGACTGTTTCACCACCTAAGCCTTCAATATCCAGTGCTTTTCTAGAAATATAATGTTGAATACGACCTATTATTTGAGGAGAACAGCCCATATCGTTTGGACAATAGTGCTGTGCTTCGCCTTCTTTTCGAACCAGAGGTGTTTCACATTCAGGACAGGAACTAATATATACTGTTTTAGAGGAATTTAGTGAGCGTCGACCTAAGTCAACTCCCATAATTTTTGGAATAATCTCCCCACCTTTTTCGACATAAACCCAGTCTCCTATTCGGACGTCTAGTTTTTCAATTTGGTCTGCATTATGAAGAGAAGCTCTTTTTACGATGGTTCCCGCCAACTCTACTGGCTGTAAGTTTGCTACAGGGGTAATAGCGCCAGTTCGGCCCACTTGATAAGAAATATGCTCTAGTATTGTAGAGACTTGTTCAGCTTTGAATTTATAAGCCATTGCCCATCGCGGAGCTTTGGCAGTAAAGCCTAACTCTGCTTGTTGAAAAAGACTATTAACCTTCACCACTATACCATCTGTTTCGTATGGTAAATCATGCCTATGTAGATCCCAGTAATTCACAAACTCTAAAACCCCCTCAATTGAATCCGTTAGACTCGCAACTTTAGGCACTTTAAAACCCCAAGACCGGGCTTTTTCAAGGTTATCAAACTGAGTTTCTATTCCTGTGCTTTCTCCAACAACACTGTATAACAAACATTCTAAAGGGCGCTTAGCGACCTCTGCACTGTCTTGAAGTTTCAAACTTCCAGATGCCGTATTTCTTGGGTTTTTATAAGGGTCTTCTCCAGCTGCAATTTTTTCTTCATTTAGAGCTTTAAACCCATCAAAAGGTAATACGATTTCTCCTCGTATTTCAAATTTAACGGGATAATCTCCTTGTAACTTCAAAGGGACCGATTTGATTGTTTTTATATTTGCTGTGACGTTATCTCCTTGGGTACCATCGCCACGTGTTAAAGCCTGAATAAGCATTCCATTTTCATAAGTTAAACTAATAGACGCCCCATCATATTTAAGCTCACATGTATATTTAATTGGGCCATCTACCATTTTACGTAAACGAATTTCCCAATCCATCAGATCTTCCTTAGAATAAGAATTGTCTAATGAATACATACGTTGTGCATGCACAAGCGTTTCAAAGTTTTTGGTAACCTCCCCACCTACTCTTAAAGTGGGCGAACTTGAATCGTACATTTCTGGATTGCTCAACTCAAGTGCTTGTAGTTGCTTTAGTTTAATATCAAATTCAAAGTCACTAATAGAAGGCTTATCTAATACATAATAATTATGATTATGCTGACTAAGCTCCTTACGTAATTTTAAAATCAGTTCTTTCTCTTCCATCAAAAAAATAATATAGCTTATTAATTAGCACTCCCAATATATGAAAATGAGTGCTATTCATTAGTGAATTAAATGAGATTTTATCAGCAACTTATCAAACAAAAATCAGCATCTTTTGGCGCGAATCATTCTGTTTTTAGAAAAAATATCAGTTTTTAATTGAACAGTCCCAAAAGCATCTAACGAGAATAGTGATTTAGTGTCTTCTGCTAAATACTCATTGATTTCAAAATATATAAACCCGTCCTTTTTTAAGTTTATTTTGCAGATATCAATAATGGCTTTGTAAAATAATAATGGGTTATTATTTTCTACAAAAAGCGCTAAATGTGGCTCATGGTCTAGAACGTTAGGAGACATCATTTCCTTTTCACTTTCTCGAACATAGGGCGGATTAGAAACAATAACATCAACTACTAAATCTTGGTTTTTCCAGTCTAAAACACTAGCTTCTATAAAGGTGACTTCAACCTGGTTAGCTTTGGCGTTTAGTTTTGCAATTGACAAAGCACCCGAGCTAACATCCATTGCGTAGACTTCCGCATTAGGAAGTTTTTTAGCCAAACAAATAGCTATACATCCAGAACCAGTTCCTATGTCTAGTATTTTAATAGGCTTGCTAGAATCGATTTGCTCCAAAATCCAACCAATAAGCTCCTCCGTTTCAGGACGCGGAATCAGCACTTTCTCATCTACTATAAAATCCAATCCACAAAAGGAGGTTGAGCCTATGATGTATTGAATGGGCTCATACTTCAAAAGTCGTTGGAGCGATTCTTCAAAATACTCAAATGTTTGAGGAGAAACAACAGTGTCTGATTTTAAACTAACATCAATGCGTTTTAATTTTAGATGCGCATCGCAAAGCCTATAAAAAAAAGCATCTATTTCGTCTTTTGAATAGTAGCCTATCAGTCCGTTTTTTAAAAAAACATGTAGTGATTTAAGTTGCATTATAAAGTTTTTAACATCCAAACTCCGCAGGAATTATGTCCGGTATTCCCATATGGAATCTCGAGATTTTCAAAGCCATTTTGTTTATATAAACTAATAGCTTTTTCAAGCTGTGAAAGTGTTTCTAAATAGCAGTATTTATAGCCCATTTTGCGAGCTGCTTCTAAACACTTACTAAGCAGTTTTTTGCCATATCCTTTTCCGCGTAAATCGATAGAAAAGTACATTTTCTGAAGTTCACATATGGATTCATCCAAACTGGTAAGTAGTTTGACTCCTCCTCCTCCTTTAATAACTCCCTGCTCTTCAATTACAAAATAAATGGATTTTTCTTCTTGATACGATTCAAACATTCGGGTAGTTTCTATATCTTCGTAGGCAGTCCCTGTCAAAGGAAGCCTAAGCTCTATAAATGTCGACTTTATGACTGATTCGATTTGTAAATTATCCTCGACTTGAATTTCTCTAATGCGCATGTAATGGATACCAATTAATAAATCTTATTTTTGTAGTTCGAAGATACATATATATCAAAGAAAAAATGATAAAAAAACACACTTTACTTCTCATTCTATTAGTTTCAGTTAGCTGTGCAATAAAACAAAAACCTACATTTATAAAGGTTGAAAATATTAAATTGATTAATGCGAACTCAAATAAGATAACTCTTAGCGCAGAAGCTCTGTTTAATAATCCAAATGCCGTTGGAGGTCGCATCAATACTGATGGTGTAAAAGTTTATGTTAATGACATTTCTTTTGGAGAAATTGAAACAGAAGAATTTAAAGTTCCCGCTAAAAATGATTTTAAAGTTCCACTCAAGTTACAGATTAAAACTAAAGACCTTTTAGACAAAGATCCTAATGGATTTTTGAATGGATTACTTAATAGTGTATTGAATCGTTCTCTAAAAGTTAGATTCGAAGGAAGTATCCAATTCAAGACCTTAGGAATTAATCATAGTTACCCGATTGACAAGACAGAAACCTTGAAAATAAAATTATAATTAACCACGAACGCTACATAGCACGCTGTATTGAAGTCGCCAAAAAAGGATTGGGCTCAACAGCCCCTAACCCAATGGTTGGCTGTGTAATTGTGGTTAAAGACAAAATTATAGCGGAAGGCTATACCAGCCCATACGGTGGGTCGCATGCCGAAGTTAATGCGATACAGCGTGTAAAGGATCCTAAACTTTTAGAAAAAGCAACCTTATATGTTACTCTTGAACCTTGTGCTCATTTTGGCAAAACACCCCCTTGCAGCGATTTAATCATTGCACACAAAATCCCAAGAGTGGTCATTGGATGTTTGGATGAACACGAAAAAGTATGTGGCAAAGGGATCTCAAAACTTAAATCAGTTGGTTGCGAAGTCATCGTTGGTGTTTTAGAAGCTGAGTGCAAAACACATCACAAGCGCTTTTTTACTTTTCACAAAAAAAAACGGCCTTACATTATACTGAAGTGGGCTGAATCTAACGATGGTTTTATAGCACCTCTAAAAAAGTCAGAAAATAAGCCTGTTTGGATTAGCAACTTGTATTCCAGACAACTCGTACATCAGTGGCGTTCGGAAGAACAAGCCATTCTTGTGGGAGCCAATACTGTGATTCAAGACAACCCCAGCTTAACAACTCGGGAAATAAAGGGGGAAAACCCTATTAGAATCGTCATTGACATTCGAAACTCGCTTTCAATGTCTAGCCAAGTGTTTAATTCTGAAGCAAAAACGATTACATTAACTAATAGCGAAATAGACCCCACAATTCCCTTAGCAATACAAATTTGCAACGCATTATATTTGAATGATATTACATCCGTTATTGTTGAAGGAGGAAAGAAAACACTGCAAACTTTTATTGATGAAAACCTTTGGGATGAAGCACGTATATTTTCAAGTAATGTAGATATGAAAACCGGTATCGAGAAGCCGCAACTAAAGGGACAATTAATAAAACAGATACACATTAAATCTGATACTTTAAAAATAATTCATAATGATTAACACTATCATATTTGACTTTGGAGATGTATTTATTAATTTAGACAAACCGGCTATCGAGCGCTCTTTAAGCAAATTAGGTGTTACATCAATTTCAAAAAAGATGATTGAAATGACGATGGAGTATGAAAAGGGGGTGATGTCTACTGATGAATTTATTGCTGCATTCACAAAAATATACCCAAAAATTTCGAGGCAAGATTTTTCAACTGCCTGGAATTCAATCATCTTAGACTTCCCCGAACATCGTTTAACTTTTATTGAATCGCTAAAAGACCTAAAAAAGTACAAGCTCATATTACTAAGTAATACAAATGCCCTTCATATTGAACAAGTTATAAAAAACATGTCTTTGGATCGATACCTTCGATTTAAAAATTGTTTTGACCAATTTTATCTTTCACATGAAATAAAATTACGCAAACCAGACTACTCCATATATGAATTTGTACTAAGAGAGAATAACCTGAATGCAAAACAGTGTTTTTTTATAGATGACACAAAAGAAAATACCGATATTGCTCATAAGCTAGGAATAAACATTTGGAATAACGACCCAAAAAATGAAGATGTTACAAGTTTGTTTGACATACCTAACTTTATAAAATCCTAGAAAAAGTGTTTAGCTACGAAACCATTATAACGTCCGGAACACAGGTACTGTACAAAGACAAAGGCAGTAAGTTTTATGGATATGCAATTCCAATAAAAACAGCGAAGGAGGTTAAGGAAACACTTGAGATCCTCAAACGAAAACATTCAAATGCAGGGCATTTTTGTTATGCATATCAATTTGGAATTGAAACCACATATTACAGAGTATCAGACGACGGCGAACCCTCAAACAGTGCTGGGCTTCCAATTTATGGACAATTACAAGCTTTTAATGTCACCAATACACTCATAGTAGTGATTCGTTACTTTGGAGGCACAAAGCTAGGCGTAGGAGGTCTTATAAACGCCTACAGAACAACTGCAAAGCTAAGCTTGGAAGCAAGTGAAATAAAAAAAATTGATATTCTCATTCCAATTAAACTCCATTTCGCTTACAAGGACTTAAGTAAAGTGATGCGAATTATTAAAAAATATCAGCTGATTTTAAAATCTCAGCAGTTAGAAATAGCATGTGAAGTATTGATATTGGCTAAAAAAATCAACTTAAAAACTGTAATCTCTACTTTTGAAGCATTTCATGAAATTAAAGTAGAAATTTTAAACGATTAAATTTGCAGTTCATCTAAAATATATTGCGGACAACGCGTCGGAAAATTAGATTTCATGTTAACAAATGCTAACTTAGTATGTGCAGTAGTAAGTAATTCACCGCTAGAATTATGAATTTCATAAGCAAACTCAATAGAAGCTGTTGGACGCTTTAAAAGCGTGGTTTTTATGGTCAATATATCATCATAAAACGCTGGCTTACTGTATTTTAAATCCATTGAAGCCACAGGAAGCATTATGCCGTTAGCTTCCATTTGTTTGTAAGACACACCAATAGCATCGAGCCATTCTAAACGCCCTATTTCCAGATAATGAGCATAATTACCGTGGTAAACAACGCCCATTTGATCTGTCTCGCCGTATCTTACTTTAATCTCAGTTTGATGTGTGATCATGTATTATATTTGTATATTTATATTTAAATAAACATGAGAAAAAAAAATTAAATATTCGATCTAATTGGATTTTTTTTTTAAGAAATTTGTTCACATATTTGTATTGAGAAACAGCAACAAGAAACTCCCCATAATTTTGATTTGTTTAACTCCTAACCAATTAAATAAACTAAAATGAATAACAGTGCTCAAACGGTATGGGAAAATTGTCTTGAATTTATACAAGACAACATTCAACCGCAAGCCTATAAGACATGGTTTGAGCCTATTGTAGCTGTTAAGCTAGATAACCATGCTCTCAGCATACAAGTACCAAGTAAATTTTTTTACGAATGGTTAGAAGAGCACTATGTTAAAATTTTAAAAGTAGCTTTAACAAAAGAGCTTGGTGTGAATGCCAAATTAGTGTATATCATTAAAATGGAAAATACTTATGGAAACAAACAACCTTTTACTGAAAAAATACCAAGTTCGAACCGAACTGCTGTATACTCACAACAAGTTGACATTCCACTAAAAAATAAAAATCCAGAATTAAAGAATCCGTTTGTGATTCCAGGCATTAGAAATGTCAAAATTGAATCTCAACTGAATCCTATTTACACATTTGAAAACTTTTTAGAAGGTGACTCAAACCGATTGGCGAGAAATGCAAGTATTGCAGTCGCTAACAAACCGGGGGGGACTTCATTTAATCCGTTATTAATATTTGGTGGGGTTGGTTTGGGAAAAACACACTTAGCACATGCTATAGGAGTTGATATTAAAGATAAATACCCTGAAAAGACCGTACTTTATATTTCAGCTGAGAAGTTTACACAACAATATATTGAGTCTGTAAAGAAAAATAATAGAAATGATTTCATTCACTTCTATCAAATAATAGATATCCTTATCATTGATGACGTCCAGTTCCTTTCTGGAAAATCTGGTACACAGGATGTGTTTTTCCACATATTTAATCATTTGCACCAAAATGGTAAGCAAGTCATTTTAACAAGTGATAAAGCACCTGTAGATATGCAAGATATTGAACAACGACTCTTATCTCGTTTTAAATGGGGCTTGTCTGCAGAACTTCAAAACCCAGACTTTGAAACTCGGGTATCTATTGTCAAAAATAAACTATACAGAGATGGTGTTGAGATGCCTGAAGAAATTATAGAATATTTGGCCAAACACATTACGACTAACGTTCGTGAATTAGAGGGTGCAATTATTTCCTTAATCGCTCAATCATCTTTCAATAAAAAAGAAATAACACTTTCTTTAGCGAAAGATATTGTAGAAAAGTTTGTGAAAAACACTAAAAGAGAAGTTTCAATCGACTACATTCAGAAAGTAGTATCTGATTACTTCCAAATGGATGTAGATACTTTACAATCCAAAACTCGAAAACGTCACATTGTTCAAGCTAGACAACTAGCAATGTTTTTTGCAAAGAAATTCACAAAAGCATCCCTTGCTAGCATTGGGTCTCAAATTGGAAAACGTGATCACGCAACAGTACTTCACGCTTGTAAAACCGTTGACAATCTTTCAACTACAGATAAGCAATTTAGAAAATATGTTGAAGATTTGACTAAGAAACTATCAGTATAACGTCTGCTACACGAAAGATTAGTTGCTGTATTACCATTAAAAACACTTATTCCCCTAACTAACAATCCTATAAGAATGACTGGTAAACTATACTTAATTCCAACAGGCTTAGGAGACAATGCTCCTTTAGAAATACTCCCAATTTCTATTAAAAAGATCATCGAAAGTATTGATGTCTATATTGTAGAAAATGAAAAGTCAGCACGTAAATTCATCAAATCTGTTAGCTCTGGAAAATCGCAAGCAAGTCTAACACTATTTAGTTTAAATAAGTTTACTGACCCTTTAGAAATTCCTTCTTTTTTAGAAGCTTGTTTAGAGGGCCAAAATGTCGGTCTTCTTTCGGATGCTGGTTGTCCTGGTGTGGCAGATCCTGGTGCCGATGTTGTGAAAATTGCACACAAGAAAAACCTTAAAGTAATTCCTTTAGTGGGCCCCTCTTCAATTTTATTAGCAATGATGAGCTCCGGAATGAATGGACAAAATTTTGCTTTTAATGGATACTTGCCTATTGAAAAAGGCGAGCGTAAAACAAAAATTAAACAACTCGAAAGACGGTCATTTGATGAAAATCAATCTCAGTTATTTATTGAAACCCCTTACAGAAATAATAGTATTTTAGAAGACCTCCATAACACCTTACACACAGACACCTTAATCTGCGTGGCTTGTGATCTTACCTTATCCACAGAATACATCAAAACACAAACTGCTAAGCAATGGAAACATACAAAACTAGATTTCCACAAGCGTCCTGCGATTTTTATTATTCACAAAGATTAAAGGAGGTTGGGGTTTGGCTTTTTATGAGGGGTTACAAAAGAAGTGTCAAAACCTGAAAACTTACGCATGTAATAAGGAATCCCTGTTCCATAGGCATCTGTAAAACCTACTGCACCAAAACTTCTTAAATAGCGTTTAACATTTCCTGGTCCGGCCAAATGAGCTGAAGCAAGTATACCAGATTCAGTAACCTCTGTACCATTTATTTTTTTTCCTACAAAACGTTTTATGTCACGTCTCAAGACCCATTTATTTCGTCTTGTGTTCGCTAAAAATGCTTTTTCTTGTAGTGGTGGGTTTGTTAGAAAACCCTCAGGGTTGTAAATCCCGAGTAGTTCTAATGTAGAGACTCCAAATTGAAATTTACCCAAATAACCTAGTGTATTAACAGAGTTATATTTCCCCTGGGATTCTTTGAATGCCAAAGCTTCTTTAAAAGCCAAATAAGAATTCTCTAAAAAGGGAAAACCTTTATTTTCATTTGGGTTGGTAAAATCTTTAACTACAAAATTATAATTCAAGCTTTCAGAGACTATATCGGCCTGATGAAAGTTTAAATTTGAGCTTGGAGAAAATGCTACAAATAAACCAAAGCTAGCAGTTATCAAAATAGAACAGTAAAAGGTGCGTTTAGAAATCATTGATGCTCAGTTTAAAAGTCAAAGGTAAAATTAAAACAGTGCAAATATAAGCAAATATATAATTACTTGATATACAGGGTTTTATTCTATTTTTTGATTCCCTTACGATTTAAGTAAGATTGATAGGCTTTAGCATTTGTATTATGACCTCTTAACGTTTTAGCAAATCTATGAAATCCTGGCTTTTCAGGATTTGCAGCAAAGTAATAATAGGAATGAGTTTCGTAGTTTAATACTGCTTCTACAGCTGACAGATCTGGCATTGAGATTAACCCAGGGGGTAATCCCTTATACATGTAAGTATTGTACGGCGACACAATAGATTTGTGTATGTTTAAGACTCGTTTAATAATCTTATTTCTGTATGAGGGTAACTGATAAGCTGCAAACTTAAGCGTTGGATCTGCTTGTAGTGGCCACCCATCCTTTAAGCGGTTTAAATAAACGCCTGCAATACGATCTTGTTCAGAAGCCTGCTTCGATTCTTCATGAACAATGGCTGCTAAAGACATCACTTCCAATGGCGAAAGATCAATTGATTTAGCCCTATTTAATCTCTTATCGTTCCAGAAACGATTGTACTCCTTTAACATACGAGACCGAAAGGTTATAGCAGAAGTGTTCCAGAAAAACTCGTAACTATTAGGTAAATACATTGCCAGTGCATTGTCATTTGTAAAGCCATTAGATTCTAAAAAACCTGAGTCCGAAAAAGCAGCAATCAAATCGGTGCTATTTGCTTCAATTTGAGCCGATATTCTATTCGCTAAATCCGCAAGAGAGTGCTGATTATTAAACGCTATTTTAATAGGTAAATTTCGACTTCTTATGGAGTTAATAATATCATTGTTAGTCATCCCTTTAGAAATAAGGAAACGTCCCGCTTTGATATTATTTATATATTTTTTCTGGCTGGCTAAGACCTCAAAGGATTCAATATCCTTTAATAAAGGCTCCAAATCAGCTTTTACATCTGAAAAACTGGCATTTGAAGCTATAAAAATATAAGCTTCCTTAGAATTAAAGTTAGTATTGGGTACTAACATAACTGAATATATATAGTAGGAAAAAATCCCGGCCCCTGCTAAACCGATTAATACGATGGCGATTGCTATTTTTTTAAAGTACATGGTTAATTAATTGAAATAAATATTCGTTTTTATAGTGTCCTTCATAAAGTCTCCAGTCCTTCTTGATTCCAACTTCTTCAAATCCAACTGATTTAAATAAATGGAGGCTAGCCATATTACCTTCTAAAACATTGCTATACAACTGATGCAGGTGTAATTCAGTAAAACTGTAATTGACCAACAAATTTAAAGCATCTTTCCCATACCCTTTTTGACGATGTTTATCAATTAATACAATACTAACACCTGCTCGTTTATTACGAGCATCAAAATCAAAAAGATCAATGAAACCAAGAGGCTCATTTGTTTTGGAAGTAATCATCAACCTTAGCTGCTTTAATTCTTTAATATCTTTGTGAGCAGTTGCCAAATAAGCTTGAAGGACTTGTTTAGAAAAAGGCATATGGGTTTGACTTAGCTCCCACAAGGACTTATTATTTTCTAATGAATATAAAAAAGTTAAATCTTCAAGATTAAGAACTCGTAGATTAATGAGATTTCCCTGCAAAGCTACCATTCTAGCGTCCCTTTAAAAACTTGAAGAGCAGGACCGCAAAGCCACACATTAGAATAGGAAGAGGATTGGGCTTCAAATCTAATAACTAACTCACCACCTAATGTTTTTAGGTTCATCACATTTGATGTTGATTGACCCGAATGAAACATAGCTATAGCAACAGCAGTTGCGCCTGTACCACAAGATAAAGTCTCTGCTTCTACCCCTCGCTCATAAGTGCGAATAGCAAACGTATCATTATTTATTTTTTTTGCAAAATTTACATTGATTCCAGTTAATTTGAAAGACTTGCTATTCCTAACTAAAGCTCCTTCAAATGCCATATCCAACTCTTCTAAATTTGATTTTATTGAAACATAATGTGGAGAGCCTGTATCAAGAATAAAATGATCTTCGTTTGAAGAAATACTTAAAACGTCTTGCATTTTAATCTCCACATACCCGTCATCAAAGGCTGCATAATGAGGCCCATCTATCGCCAGAAAAAGTGTATCACTCTTAATAATTCCCAAGAAATTAGCAAACGCAACAATACAACGACCACCATTTCCGCACATGGTACTTTCGTTTCCATCTGCATTAAAATAAACCATTTTAAAATCATAGTTGGAGACAGACTCCAAAACAATTAGTCCATCAGCTCCGACCCCAATACGGCGATCACATAAATGAGCTATTAGTGACGTATTATTAGTATCAAAAACAGACAATCTGTTGTCAATCATAATAAAATCGTTACCAGTCCCTTGATATTTATAAAATGTTTGCATCATAACTAAAGCAAATATAGCAATATTAAACGTTAAACTGAGCTGTTAAAAGGTCGTTAAAGTTGATTTATAGATTGAATAAAAAACTAATTTTAATGTTAGAGTTAATGAATTAAAAATAAGACTATGAAAAAAATCGTGACATTAATATTGATTTCTACTTTAGGTGGGGTGATAACGCTCACTTCATATAAGTTGTTTTTTGAAGCAAACGATACTGATAAACTAGTTGAAACCAAAGCACTCACCTCATCAGTTTCTGTTGCAACGACCCCAGTAAATTCATTGTCAGAAAACATAAATTTCATCACGGCTGCTGAAAAAACTTTACCAGCGGTGGTACATGTGAAAAACACTACACTTAGCAAAGGGTATACCAGTTTTGAAGATTTAATTTTTGGAAGACCACAACAGCGAGCACAGATAGGAACTGGATCTGGAGTTATCATTTCCCCTGATGGATATATAGTGACTAACAATCATGTGATTGAGGGAGCGCAAACAATAGAAATTACTACCAATAATAACAAAACCTACAATGCTGAATTAATTGGCGCCGATACTAATACTGACATTGCACTACTTAAAATTGATACTCTAGAACCATTAAGTTATTCAATATTTGGAGATAGTAATAACGCCAAAGTTGGAGAATGGGTTCTAGCAGTAGGCAATCCATTTAATTTGACATCTACAGTAACTGCTGGCATTATTAGTGCAAAATCAAGAGATTTATCAGGTCAAAATACACAGTCATTTATTCAAACAGATGCCGCGGTAAACCCAGGAAATTCTGGAGGTGCACTGGTGAACACAAATGGAGAACTCATTGGTATAAATACTGCGATTTCATCTCAAACAGGATCTTATATAGGCTACTCTTTTGCTGTACCAAGTAATATTGCAAGAAAAGTCATTGAAGATTTGATGGAATTTGGGAATGTACAAAATGGTATTTTAGGCGTTATTGGAGGAGAATTAAACAGTAAAAACTCGAAAGAATTTGGTGTCAATGAAACCAAAGGTTTTTTTATTGAAGACATTCAAAAAGGGAGTGGTGCAGAAAAGGCTGGTATTAAAAAAGGAGATATTATCCAATATATTGATGGTGTAACAATTTCTAAATTCTCAGATTTGAAAGGATTTTTGAATACTAAAAACCCAAATGACTCAGTAGAGGTTTTGATTTTAAGAGATGGGGAACAAAAAAAATTAACGGTCACATTAGAAAAGCGAATGACCATTCAGATACCCGTAATCGGCGCTTTAAAACAACCTAGCAAGGAAACACTAGAAGACGTTAATTTGGACTATGGGCTAGAAGTGTTTTCACTGTCAAAAATACATAAAAAAGATTGGGAAGCTGATGGGATATTTGAGGGTAGTTTTGTAACGGAAATCAATGACATTAAGATAAACTCAATCAACGACGCTCAGCGAGCACTAGAGAAATATTCTAATAAAGTACTAAGATTATCTATTGTCAAAAAAAATGGTGAAAAAGTAGTCTATCGATTCAGATAAATAGCTCGTATACTGCTTTTTAACCAATGTAATAGCTGTTTCTAGTATCCAATATTTTTTATTAAAAAAAGTTACGAAAACGTTTGAGAAGACTTACTTTTGCATTACTCATTTAAAACTCAAACCTAATGCCTTTAAAAGCTACCTACGATTCCGAAATCTCATTCCAATCTGACCGCAGAAAAGCGGCCGTAGAATTTATTAAAATTATCAGTGACCTATGGTATGACCACTCTATTGAATTGGTTTTATTTAGAAATCAATTAATGGATCAAAGTGTCAGTCAGATACTCAAGCTCCACGCCTATGCTGGTGAATTTGTAAATAAACCTATCTCTATTTTTGATTCTGTAGAAATGGCTAAAGCTATTAAACTATTAAATTTACCTACTTCTAAATTAGATGTTGGAAAACTAACATTTGAATACCTCACAGAAGAACATTCTGATAGTACTGCGTTTTCATTTTTATCAAATAAGTTAAAAGAAGCTAAGCAGCAATCTAAAATTAAACCTAGAGACGTTGTCTTGTATGGATTTGGTCGCATCGGCCGATTAGTTGCCCGCGAATTAATGGGCAAGTCTGGCAGTGGCAGTCAATTAAGACTTAGAGCCATAGTAACCCGTAACAAATTGAACTCCGAAACTTTAGAAAAAAGAGCTGCCCTGTTACGAAGTGACTCTATTCATGGTGATTTCTCAGGTACCGTTAGCGTAGATACAAACCTTCAAGCATTGATTATAAATGGCATGACTGTTTATATTATATCTGCTTCAAAACCTGAAGACATCGATTATACAACCTATGACATAAATGAAGCACTGATTATAGACAATACAGGAGCATTTAGAGACGAAAAAGCGCTCAAAAGACACCTTACTGCAAAAGGAAGCCAAAAAGTATTATTAACCGCACCTGGAAAAGAGGTTCCAAATATTGTACATGGTGTAAATCATTTAGAACACTCCCCGGATGTTAATGACATCTTTTCTGCAGCCTCCTGCACTACCAATGCTATTACCCCCATTTTGAAAGTTATTGAGGATACTTTTGAAGTTGTTAAAGGACATCTAGAAACAATTCACGCTTACACAAATGACCAAAACTTAGTGGATAATATGCATTCAAAATATAGAAGAGGACGTGCTGCAGCACTCAACATGGTCATCACGGAAACGGGTGCAGGGAAAGCCGTAAGCAAAGCACTGCCATCCCTAAAAGACAAACTAACTTCAAACGCAATTAGGGTACCTGTTCCAAATGGAAGTCTAGCCATTTTAAACTTAGAAATAAAAAAACCAGCAACACTAAAAAAATTAAATGATGTTATAAAAACAGCTGCACTAACAGGGAATTTAGTCGAACAAATAAAATATGAATTAAGCGATGAACTTGTGTCGAGTGATATTGTGGGGTGTACGGCACCTGCAATTTATGACAGTAAAGCTACAATTGTAAGATCTGATGGAAAAAACATTATTCTCTATATATGGTATGATAATGAATTTGGCTATAGCCACCAAGTCATACGATTAGCAAAATACATTGCCAAAGTAAGGCGGTTCACCTATTATTAACGTTTACAATTTATTATATTTGCGTATCAAACTTAGCAGATGCGCATAGATATTATCACTGTACTACCAGAACTAATTAAGAGCCCTTTTGAGGCCTCCATACTGAAGCGAGCAATAGAAGCTGGTCTTGTGAGCATACACTTTCATAACTTGCGTGATTATACATCTGATAATTATAAGTCAATTGATGATACACAATTTGGAGGGGGTGCAGGAATGGTTATGATGATAGAGCCCATAGACAAATGTATCTCTAAATTAAAAGAAGAACGGGACTATGATGAAGTTATTTACATGACTCCAGATGGTCAAACTCTAAATCAAAGTATCGCTAACCAACTTTCAATGAAGGGTGATTTAATCATCCTATGCGGACACTATAAGGGAGTGGACCAGCGTGTACGAGATCAGTTTATTACCAAAGAAATTTCGATTGGAGATTACGTGCTTTCGGGTGGAGAACTAGGAGCTGCTGTTCTGTGTGACGCAGTCATACGACTTATTCCTGGAGTGTTAGGAAACGAAACATCAGCTTTGACCGATTCGTTTCAAGATGGGTTATTAGCGCCCCCTATATATACACGACCAAGAGACTACAAAGGATGGTCGGTACCTGAAGTTTTAGTAAGCGGTAACTTTCCAAAGATTGAGAAATGGCGTGAAGAACAAGCTTATGAACACACAAAAAAACGAAGACCTGACTTGTTAAACGACTAATATTTAGAGTTAAATAAAACTTTTAGCTCAATAAAGTTTCTTGTTTTTACTTTTTACTTATATTTGCATCCAATTTCGAGTTAACCTCTGGCGATAATCGTGAATGTTGTTTCGAAAAAACACATAAATTAAAACAACATGGAATCCTTAATTAAATTTGTTCAAGAGGAATTTGTAGCAAAAAAAGACTTTCCAGAATTTGCAGCTGGTGACACCATCACTGTTTATTACGAAATTAGAGAAGGCGAAAAAGTACGTACACAGTTCTACCGTGGAGTGGTTCTTCAAAGAAGAGGCTCAGGGAGTTCTGAAACATTTACAATCAGAAAAATGTCTGGCACTATAGGGGTTGAACGTATTTTTCCAGTAAACTTGCCAGCCTTACAAAAAATTGAAGTTAACAAACGTGGTAAAGTAAGAAGAGCTCGTATCTTTTACTTTAGAGAACTTACTGGTAAAAAAGCCAGAATTAAAGAAAGAAGACGTTAGTTGGATTTTAGATTCAAAAACTCAAAAAAGCTCTATTCATATAGAGCTTTTTTTTTGGCAAAATTCTAAAGAATTTAACTTAATAAATTTAAAGCATGATGCGATTGGAATTATTGATTATTTTAAGAAATAAATTCCCTGATAAAACCATTCCAATTTCATATATTTGCATGCCTTAATTTAGTGAGGCAACCATCTATTTTAATTGAAGAAAAACCAAACTTTATATAGCCCATTATGGCAAACATAATTTATACAATTACCGACGAGGCACCAGCATTAGCAACACGTTCGTTTTTACCCATAGTTAAATCGTTTCTTAAGAGCTCTAAAGTAGGTATTGAAACCAAAGATATTTCTTTGGCTTCACGAATACTTTCAAGTTTTCCGGAATTTTTAAATGAGGACCAGAAAGTGGAAGATGCCTTGGCTGAACTAGGAAAACTAGTAACAAAGCCGGAAGCAAATATTATTAAGCTCCCAAATATTAGTGCGTCAATGCCGCAACTAAAAGCTGCTATTTCTGAACTACAGTCTCTTGGATTTGCTATTCCTAACTACCCAGATACTACTAAAAGTGAAGAGCAAAAATCGATCAAATCTCGATATGATAAGATTAAAGGAAGTGCTGTTAACCCTGTATTAAGAGAAGGAAACTCCGATCGTAGAGCTCCAAAGGCAGTTAAAAATTACGCTAAGAAAAACCCACACAGTATGGGCGCTTGGTCATCAGATTCAAAAACACATGTAGCCACAATGTCTGAAGGGGATTTCGCACATAACGAGAAATCTATAACTGTAGTAAATGCCACTGAGGTTCGTATTATTCATACAGATGTCAACACCCTTAAAACCGTATTAAAATCACACATACCTATTCTAGAAGGCGAAATTATTGATGCTACAGTCATGAATCTGCAATCGCTAAAAAACTTCCTGGCGAGGGAAATAAAAAATGCCAAAGAACAGGGCGTTTTACTATCACTCCATATGAAAGCGACTATGATGAAGGTTAGTGATCCTATTATTTTTGGTCACGCAGTTAAAATATTTTTTGCTGATGTATTTGAAAAGCATGAGGATATATTTAATGAAATTGGAGTAGATGCTAATAATGGATACGGAAATATTTTAGAAAAAGTATCAAAACTAGATACTGATAAACGAAAGGAAATCGAAGCTGACTTTGAAGCTGCTATTGTAAATGGCCCTGATTTAGCAATGGTTAATTCTGATAAAGGGATTACCAACTTACACGTTCCTAGCCATGTCATTATCGATGCATCAATGCCTGCAATGATTAGAACTTCAGGACAAATGTGGAATGCCAAAGGAAATGCACAAGACACCAAGGCCATAATCCCTGACAGTAGTTATGCTAGTGTTTATACGGCTACAATTGATTTCTGTAAAGAAAATGGAGCCTTTGACCCAACAACAATGGGAACTGTTCCTAATGTAGGCTTAATGGCACAAAAGGCAGAAGAATATGGCTCACACGACAAAACCTTTGAAATTGAATCTGACGGTCGCGTTGACGTGGTAGACAGTAAAGGAACAGTTTTGACCTCCCACAATGTAGAAACTGGAGATATTTGGCGTATGTGTCAAGTAAAAGATGCCCCAATTCAAGACTGGGTAAAACTTGCAGTTACTAGAGCGAAAGCATCAAATTTACCTGCTGTTTTCTGGTTAGATGATGAAAGAGCACATGATGTAGAGCTTATTAAAAAAGTGAAGACATACTTAAAGGACCATGACACAAATGGATTAGAACTTCATATATTATCTCCTACTGAAGCCACCCATTTTACACTTTCTAGGCTTAAAAAAGGAGAGGACACTATCTCTGTCTCTGGAAATGTTTTAAGAGATTACCTGACTGATTTATTTCCCATTCTTGAAGTTGGAACGAGCGCTAAAATGCTTTCAATTGTACCACTAATGAACGGAGGTGGATTGTTTGAGACTGGAGCTGGTGGTTCTGCTCCGAAGCATGTAGAGCAATTTGTTAGTGAAAACCATTTGCGTTGGGACTCTTTGGGAGAGTTTTTAGCCTTAGCGGTTTCGCTAGATCATTTTAGTGAAGTGAATAACAATAAAAAAGCAGCTGTAATAGCGGAAGCATTAGACATGGCCACTGAAAGGTTATTAGATGAGAAAAAATCACCATCAAGACGTGTTAACGAACTTGACAACAGAGGAAGTCATTTTTACCTTGCGCTTTACTGGGCTGAAGCTATTGCTAAACAAGACTGTGACTCCGAACTAAAGACAGAGTTTAAAATTATTTCTGAAGCTCTTTTAGAAAACCAAACTACAATAATTGAAGAATTAATTAGTGTTCAAGGGACATCCGTAAATACTGGTGGTTATTACCTTCCTAATATCGACAAAACAAATAAGTCGATGCGACCTAGTGCAACACTAAACAATATTATAGGACATTAAAATACTGTCTAATTTTTTGTTAAAAGCACCTTAGTAAGGTGCTTTTTGTTTTATTTTTGACAGCTAATTTAATCAAATGAAAAAAATAATCTTTTCTCTTCTTTTATGTTTCAGCTTATACGGAAACTCTCAAGAGCGTTTCACACTTAGCGGTACTATTGTTGAAGAACAAGGAAGAGAAACACTTATTGGTGCTAATATTATAATCGAAGATTTAAATACCGGAACCATATCTAATGAATACGGTTTCTATTCCATTACATTGAATAAGGGAATTTACGAAGTCACCATTAGCAACATAGGCTATTCTTCCTTAAAACAAACAATTTCTCTTGATCAAAACGTATCGATGGACTTCACCCTAACAGAAGAAATTGAAAGTTTGGACGAAGTTATCATAGAAAGTAATGTTGAAGCTTTGAATATAAAAAGCCCACAGATGAGTGTTAATTCCTTATCTGCCACTAGCATCAAACAAATACCAGTCGTTTTTGGAGAAGCGGATGTCATCAAAGCCATTACACTTTTACCAGGTGTTTCAAGTGGAGGCGAAGGCGCAGCGGGATTTAACGTTCGAGGCGGTGCAGCAGACCAAAACTTGATTTTACTAGATGAAGCTACCATATTTAACTCTTCACATTTATTTGGACTATTTTCTGTATTTAATCCTGATGCCATAAAAAGCTTAAAACTTTACAAAGGAGGAATTCCAGCAAAATATGGCGGTCGTGTTGCGTCAGTTTTAGATATCTACCAAAAAGAAGGCAACAAAAATGAGTTTAAAGCAAATGGGGGTATTGGATTAGTAGCAAGTCGTTTACTTTTGGAAGGGCCTATCAGTAAAGGTAAGGGATCATTTTTATTGGGGGGTCGTGCTACTTATGCACATTTATTCCTACCACTATTTGAGGTCGATAACATTGCTTATTTTTATGATTTGAATAGCAAATTAAGTTACAATATTAATGAGAAAAATGATGTTTATTTATCAGGATATTTTGGGCGAGATGTCTTTAACGTATCTAATAGTTTTGAAAATACTTATGGAAATACCGTCATTAATTTTAGATGGAATCACTTATTTTCAAATCAACTTTTCTCAAATCTATCACTAATTTACTCTGACTATTACTATGGATTAAATTTAAATTTTGTTGGATTTGAATGGAATTCTGGAATTCAAAACATGAATATCAAATACGATTTTAAACAATATGTAAATGACCGCTTCAAAATGGAGTATGGCTTGCATAGCACCTATTACCGATTCAATCCCGGAGTCATCAGTCCAAATGGCCCTCAATCAGGGATAAACAGAGAAGAACTCACTAATAAATTCGCATTTGAAAATGCTATTTACTTTGATCTTAATCAACAATTATCAGAACGAATTTCAGTAAGTTACGGAGCACGATTAAGTTCATTTTTACGCCTTGGACAAAAAGAACTTAATGTTTATGAAAACAACCAAGCAGTAGGCTACAACTCAGATTTACAGCTTTACGAAGCAATAAATCCTATTAGCTCACAAACAAACAACCAAGGAAAAGTGGTTAAATCTTTTTTAAATTTGGAACCAAGGTTGGCCGTCTCATACAAATTAAATGATGATACATCGTTAAAAACCAGTTATAACCGTATGACCCAATACTTGCACCTACTGTCTAACACAAGTTCTCAAACTCCATTAGATGTTTGGACTCCTAGCGGGAAATACATACAACCTCAAGTTTTGGACCAATTGGCCATTGGGTATTTTAAGAGGTACTATTCTTACGATTTAGAAATTGAAAGTTTTTACAAAACAACTAAAAACAGAATTGACTACATAGATGGTGCTAATTTGATCGCTAATAAAGCCATAGAACAAGTGCTTCTTAATGGGCAGTCTAGAGCCTATGGTTTTGAATTATTATTTAGAAAAAATAAAGGACGATTTAAAGGGTGGTTTGCGTATACTCTCTCAAAATCCGAACAACAAACTAATGGAATAAACGCTTCAGATCCTGGGATTAATAACGGAAAATGGTATAATACCCCATATGACAAAACACATGATGTATCAATTACTTCAAGTTATGATCTGTCTAAAAAATGGAAATTAAATGCAAACTTTATATACCAAACTGGTCAACCTACAACCTATCCAAATGGACAATACGAATATAGTAACTTAATTGTACCTACATTTGAAGCTCGAAATGCTAGCCGTTTAGACGCCTACCATCGATTTGATATTTCAGGAACATATACACCCAAAACAAAAAAGAACAAACAATGGAAAGGGGAATGGGTATTTAGTATTTACAACCTTTATAATCGTAAAAATACGCAATCATTAAATTTTAGAGAAAACCAAATCACTGGTTCAAATGAAGCGGTAAAATTATCATTATTTGGAGCCGTGGGTGCGGTTTCGTATAACTTTAAATTCTAGAGCAATGAAAAAGACTTTTATTTTAATGTGTATCGGAATCCTTTATAGTAGCTGCGAAGAGGTTATTCAACTTGACTTACCTAACGATACGCCTAGATTAGTTGTTGACGCATCTCTTAAAATGACTCCAAATGAATCTGTAAATCAAATTATTAAACTCAGTTTAACAGGGTCTTTTTATCAAGAGGAAAATCAAGTAATCACAGAAGCTATTGTGGAGTTGATTGACCTAACTAGCAACCTGATTTATAGCTTTGAATATGATGCTGTAAATGAACTTGCTTACACAATGTTATTCACTCCTAGCTTTGACACTAACTACAAAATTAGAATTCTTTACGAAGGTGAAATTTATGAATCAACTATAGAACAACTCATGCATTCGTCCCCCATAGACAACATCGAGCAAGGATATAACACCTTATTTGGAGGAGATGAAAAAGAAGTTATTATATCATTTACAGATAATGAAGAACAGGATAATTTTTATTTATTTGATTTAGGGGATAATCTTTACTTAGCTACGAAAGATGAGTTTTATCAAGGGAATGTATTTACTTTTTCATATTTCTATGATGAATTAGTTGCTGGAGACGAAGTGAACATAGAAATAATGGGGATTGACGAAAGGTATTTTAACTTCATGACTTTTTTAATTACTCAAACAGAAGAAGGTGGGAATCCTTTTGAAACTACGCCTACAACTATAAGAGGTAACATAACAAACTTAACTAACCCTGAACACTACCCTATGGGTTACTTTAGACTATCTGAAGGATACAGCAAGAGTTTAACTCTGGAATAGTACAAAAGTGTTTCAAAAATTCTATTTTTGTGTATGAACTTCTTAAAAACTACCGAGCAAGACTCTGACTACGATCATCTCGAAAAAATGTCTGTTGATAAAATATTAACAATCATTAATAAGGAAGATGGTGGCGTAGCTGAATCCGTAAAACAATCCATACCACAAATAGAATTACTAGTAAACCAGATTGTAGCTAAAATAAAAGAGGGAGGTCGCCTATTTTATATAGGTGCAGGCACAAGTGGACGTCTCGGCATTTTAGATGCTTCTGAATGCCCCCCTACTTTTGGTGTGCCTTATGACATGGTAATAGGGTTGATAGCTGGAGGTGACGTGGCCATACGCAAAGCCGTTGAATTTGCTGAAGATAATGAAAACCAGGGTTGGGAAGATTTGGAAGCTCATAATATTTGTAACAAAGACATCGTAGTTGGAATTGCAGCATCTGGAACTACCCCTTATGTAACAGCAGCAATTATAGCGTGCACAAAAAGGTCTATTATAACAGGTTGCATTACATGTAATAGTGGCAGCCCGCTAGTAAAAGTGTCAGATTACCCAATCGAGGTTGTCGTTGGGCCAGAAGTAGTAACTGGAAGCTCAAGAATGAAAGCTGGTACAGCTCAAAAACTAGTTTTGAATATGATCTCAACAGCAACAATGATCAAATTAGGACGAGTTAAAGGCAATAAAATGGTTGACATGCAGCTTAGTAACCAAAAGCTGATAGAAAGAGGAACTGTGATGATTATGGAACAGTTAAATGTTTCTGAATTAAAAGCAAGTGGTCTATTAATAAAATATAAAAATGTACGAAATGTGCTAAAAAACTATTCAAATGGAAACACCTAAAACAAATAAAAACCTATTAGTTGAAGGTCTGAAAATGATGGGTATCACTTTATTTCTAATGTTTTTAGGACCATTAATATTACATGCTGGATTTTCAAATCCAGAAAAACCTCTTTACATTCCTCTAATTATCACAGGAGTTCTTATTTGTAGTGCTGCAATTTACTTTGGGTTTAAAGGGATTCGCACGATTATGAAAAGTCTGTTTGGAGGTTAAATTATTTTTAGTACATTTGAATGAGTTTTAGGTCCCAAATCTAATTCTTCAATAACCATTTAAAACAAGTATTTTATTTTGTTTCAATCAAGAAGCCATAACGGCATAGCTTGAATGTACATCTGTTTTAACATGTCAATCAATTACATGTTAGAACAGATGTGTTCGAAACCGACTGCATTAAAAATAAATACTAAAAAGAGGAAAAGACAAAACTGTTTTGTTAAAATTCTTTAGAAAGTGAGCCTATGAACGAGGAAAAGAAACAAATTGAAAAATTTAAAAAACAATTATTTGAAATACAATCTCTAGCAAAAATCGGAAGTTGGGAATGGGATAAAAAGACAAATACAATTGAATGGACAGAAACGATGTATACGTTATTGGGATACAAGCCATATTCAATAAAACCATCCTACGAATTAGCTGTAAGTCATGTTCATGAAGATGATAAAGAAAGATATGAAAAGAATATCCATAGAATAAGTACAAACGATTCTAACTACTATCAGATCATTAAAGTAGTGAAGAAAGATCAATCAATAATTACCGTAGTATCAAGAGGACAGTGTGAAAAAAACAAAGAAGAGGAAATCACTAGAATAATGGGAACAGTTCAATGCATAAGTGAATATCTAAATACAGAACAGAACACACTTGCTAAAGAAATAGCAGAAGAAAGTGACCGATTAAAATCTGCATTTATATCGAATATGTCTCATGAAATCAGAACTCCAATGAATGCTATACTTGGATTTTCTAATATGCTTAAAAGAAATAACTTATCAAATGAAAAAAAACAAAAGTATTTAGACTTCATAGAATCAGGGGGGAAAAGACTGTTACGGATTATAAGTGACATCGTTGATCTGTCTAAAATGGATACTAACCATCTTACATTGTCATATGAAATATGTAATCTAAACAAATTAATTACAAAACTACAAGAACAATTTAACCTTAACAACAAAAATGAAACGCAAAAAATTATTGTGAAAAACGGATTGAGTGATGACAATAGCTTTATTATAACAGATCAAACTAGATTAGAACAAATACTTTCAAATCTTATAGAAAACGCTGTGAGATATGCACCAGATGGCAACGTAAAGGTAAGCTATAAAAAAGAGGGGCAGACACTTGTGTTTTACGTTAAAGATGAAGGAAGTGGTATAGAAAAAAAAGATCAAGAATCAATATTCGGAAGGTTCCAACAAGTGGAGAATAAATACTCAGGAACAATCACCAGCACTGGTCTGGGATTATCAATTGTGAAAGAATTAACCGAACTAATGAAGGGGAAGGTATGGGTAAAATCAGAAGAAGGAGAAGGAGCGACGTTTTATTTCACAATTCCGTATCAAAAAGGAAATAGACGAATGAGCTATATAGACAACAAAACAATCAAAATAAAAGTAGATAGGAAAGAAGTGATATTGGTGGCAGAAGATGAAATAATAAACTTCTTGTATCTAGAGGCTTTATTTGAAAGATACCCATTTAAGATACTACATGCTAGAAATGGTAAAGAGGCTGTAACTATGATTGAAGAAAACAAAACAATTAGTTTGGTATTAATGGATATAAAAATGCCAATAATGAATGGAATAGAAGCAACAATGGAGATTAGGAAAAAAAATAAAAACTTACCAATTATAGCATTAACAGCATATGTAATGGAAGAAGACAAAGAGAAAATGTTTTGTGCAGAATTCAGTGATTACTTAGCGAAACCATTAGATGAAACAACACTAATAAACATGGTGAAAAAACACCAAAAGGAAAATATCTAAACATATAAAGTAACTGTCTTTAAAAGTATCCGTTTATGACACTTACGTCCCAAAGACGATACACAAATATATTTCGACATTCTAGTAGAATAACATATACCTCTTAAAAAAGTATCTGAGTACGCGAAAAAGTATTTAGAAAACAAAGGATTAAAAAGGAAACCAAGAATTATGGCTACCAAGTCTTCGAACCAACAACTACCAAGAGAGATTTGAACTGGCCATAAAACTATCAAGAAAAGCAGTTACTGTTGCCCAATTAAATGTGAAGTACTAAAAAACTTAGACCTAAATATTCAGAAGATGCTAACAGCCATATCACTACATCAAAGCTGGAAACCATTAACTTTATAACAATTGCTGCTGCAAATATAACTACTGGAATTAATAATTAACAAATGGATATAATCATATGAGCAAGCAAAAGATTAAAAAACAAAAAATCCCTAACAACTAAATGTTAGGGATTCTCAAAAAAGGCGGTGACCTACTCTTCCACAAATGTAGTACCATCGGCGCTAATGGG
>CAJIZJ010000048.1 GCA_905181825.1 uncultured Flavobacteriaceae bacterium | reverse complement strand
GAAATGAAACGTGCAATTATCATGTCCCGCGTCAGCAGCGAAGAACAAGCTAAAGGTTTTAGTTTGTCTGTTCAGTTAGAACAACTAACGAACTATTGTCAACGTCATTCCCTAGAAATTGTTCAGCATTACAGAGAAGACCACTCAGCTAAAGACTTTAACCGTCCAGAGTTCAAGAAACTCTTAGCCTTTGCTAAAAAGAACAAAGGAACCATTGATTACCTACTAGTCACCACTTGGGACCGTTTTTCTAGAAATGTAACCGATTCATTTGTGATGATTCGGCAACTAAAAAACATCGGTATAGAAGTACAAGCCATTGAACAACCCATAGACTTCACCATTCCAGAAAGTAAAGCCATGCTAGCAATTAACCTAGTATTTCCTGAAATCGACAACGACCGTAGATCCATTAAAATCAGAGGTGGCATAAGAGGCTCCTTAAAAGCAGGGCGCTGGTGTAGGCGAGCACCTATGGGATATCAAAACAAACGAGACGGCCAGAACAAGCCAATTATGATACCAAGCAATAAAGCCCCTTTTATTCAATATGCTTTTGATGCCATTGAAAAAGGAAAAAACCAATCTCTGATACGTCAAGAACTCCTAAAGAAAGGCTATGAAATCAGTAGAAACAATATGTCTTTGTTACTAAGAAACCCAATTTATATTGGTAAAATAATACTTCCAGCGTATGAAAACGAAAAAGAAACCTTGATAGAAGGAATACACGAGTCCATAATAAGTGAACGTCAATTTTATAATGTTCAAAACATACTTCAAAATAGAAGGCGAAACCAAAAAAAACCCATCTATAATTCATTGCGAGAGGAGCTCCCTTTAAGAGGCAAGTTACACTGCTCAAAATGTGATTCAAAGATGACAGGCAGCCCATCACGAAGCAGTAATGGAACTCAATATTTCTATTACCATTGCAACCATTGCAAAAAAGAACGCTACAATGCACACCTAGTAAACAACACTTTTGAATCGATCTTAAATGACTTTGTATTTACAAAAAACAGCAAAACACTCTATAAAGAACTAATGCAATCCCTGTTGATTAATGACGATACAGAAACATTGAAAAGAATCCAAAAACTAAAAAACAATAAGCAGCAATTAGACACACGAATTGAAAAACTACAAGACTTATTAGTAGACGGTACAATAGATTCAGAAGCCTATTCTAAAACCTACAGTCGATATACAACTCAAAAGGAAGATATAGTGTCAGAATTAGAAGGATTAAAAATGTCAAATACAACATTCAAAAAGCAATTTGATGTGGCTTTTGACGCTTTAGATAATTTTAAACAAACCTATACAGAGAGTCGAATTGAAGACAAATCCATTCTAATTAGTTCGATATTTCCAGAATCTTTACAATTTGACGGAAAAAAATGTCGAACTCCAAGAATCAATGATGTTTTGAGGTATATCTTACAGATAGACAAAGACTTACCAAAAAATAAAACGGGACAAATCTCAAGTAATTTGAGTTTGTCCCGTTTAGTGGAGTCGCCGAGAATCGAACTCGGGTCCAAACAAGCTAATAAAAAGCCTTCTACACGTTTAGTTTTTAATTAATTGTCGGAAATAAACTGACTAAAAACGGCCTACTTATTTCTTAGCTTTTTTAGTTTCAAATCCCTACCAAAGCCTTAGAGATTCTAGGTTTACATTTACGATGTCTCAAAATTGAACGCCGTGAACCAAGGCTTTCAGGAGACATTTAGCTTGCACACCTAGTGTGCCGAGGCTCATCCTACTGTGATTCGGATTAAGCAGCTAAAGCGTAGTTATTCTCGCCGTTTAAAAGTTAACATGGTCTTTAACGTGTATCAATATCATCACACGACGTGCTTACAGTTTAGTAGATCTCGCTGTCAATACCAGTCGACCCCATTACTATAATACCCCTCAATGAAGGAAAGGCAAAGTTACAAAAAAACTTGTCCAACCGCTCAA
>CAJIZJ010000047.1 GCA_905181825.1 uncultured Flavobacteriaceae bacterium | reverse complement strand
TGTGTATTTAAAGTTGATAAATCTAAAGACGGATAATAGCCGTTTCCTAACTGGATACTCCCATCTTCGGAGGTCATAGCGCCCACCAGTACTTCTCCTGCAGTATAGCTGAGTTTGTTGGTGCCGTTTTCATAAGTGGCTCCAGCTGGACCGATTACTTGTTTTGAAATAGTTTGACTAAATCCTGAAAGACTTGCAAGCAAAATAGCTAACGTAAAATAGCGCATGAGTTAAATTGGTTTATGCTGCGAATGTAATAAACATAAGTTTAAATTTCTTGCGAAATTTAGAAAAGTTGAATTGAAAGAAGGAGATGCACCTATGGTGTAGTCGAGGTTTTTTAATTAAAAAAGATTTATTTGTGTAATAAATGACATTGAATCGAATGCGTTTTTATCAAAATACTCATCTATTTACTTGTTATTTTTAATGCTTTTTCAAAGCTATTTGTTTAATATTAAACGGAAATAAATTGCAACAAGTAAGGATGTGGATGACTCCTTGGTTACTAATTTGTAGTTAACGGTAAATTGTATGAGTAGTGGCAGATTGCGTGGTAGCTTCCTATCATACCGCTACGCAGTTTGAGCGGGCTACAAACCTTGATATTTACCACTTTCCCTGCCATTACTTATACAAAATGTTGTATGCTGGGTTTTGATTCACTATTTGTTAATTTATAAGTTATTATTCAGAAAGTGTGCCATTAGAAAATCTTTTCAAAAGTTCCTTATTTGTTATGGTCATATATTCAACAATAGTTTCATAAGGATTTCCATTAATGTCTAAAAGTCCTTGTTTCAAAACATCGCCTGCACCTCTGCTAATGTACTGACATCGATTGTATCCTAAAATATAGGGGTTTTTTAATGCAGCATTAAGGTAGTCATTATATGATTTCCCAGCCTCTTCTTGCGATGGTAATTGTTGCCACATGGTTTTTGGGTAATCGTCAGTATAAAAACTTCGCTGGTGGTCGCAAATCATAATCGGCTTTTTAACGACTGAATACATTTGTTCATACTCAGCAATGTTAATATGAGCTCCACCAGGCTGAAATGCTATAGCATCTACCCACTGATTCTGTTCTTCAAGTACATAATCAGGATGATCACCAAAAAGGTAACGTTCCCCTAAAATAAGTCGGTTTGGATCTTTTTCCTTGGTGTATGTTCCAAGAACACGATAAAACTCCCGTGCAATAAGTCGTAAGAAGCTTTCATCATCAGATTTTACTGATGCTTTATTTCTATCTGTAGTGGAGAATGAACTTGATTTTACATCATCCCAGTTAGTTGCTGAGATATTATAAGTAGAATTTACACTTTCCAAATTATTTCTGTGCTGTTTTTTTAAGAACTCCACATAAATGGTTTTTCCAGTAGAATTAGCTGGTAATTCACGGTAAAATATTAACCAGTTTGTTCCTCTCTTTTCATATGTTTTATCCAAACTCCATTTAGGGATATCGTTCCAATAGTATCCCATTATGTTTTTGTTGTTGCCTGCCTTATTAACCATATTCTCAATATGCTTCTCAACAACAGCATGATATGCAGGGTCGAATACATCTTCATATGAAAAGGCAGTATCAGATTTCCATTGAGAATTTTTAATAGGGTAGCAAGCTAACATACCAGGCATCTTATGGTACATATCTCCGTTGGTGTGATACGACAAAGAGTTAAACCCCCAACTTCTTAGATTTTTTTCAGCTTCATTGTTATAGGTATCCCAGTTACTATTATACTTGGTCTGAAATATATTATTTGGTGCTATTTCCTGAACTGCCCCGAGATGAGTTACTCCCAATGCCAACATTCCGTGACCTTCAGGAGTTACAAAGCAATATCTGCCTTTGATTTGTTGAATAGTAAAATATTCATTTGGCGTACCTTTAATACTTAATACGCCTCCGTAAGAATCTACCGCTATTGAATCTTGAAAGGTTTTGTTGTCCATGCTTTTTTGAGCAAAAATTAATTGATTTGCAAAAAGAATTATTAATGAAACAAAGTGTACTCTTTTCATTTTTTAAAATTAATATTTATTTGCTTAGTAAAAAATTACAGTTCAAGCGGTTAGACGCTATGGAAAGCGTTTTACCAAAAGAATTAAAAGAAATAAGTAATAAAAGTGTAAATAGAATATTCTTCAAAATAAATTAGTTTATAATTCAAATATAACTCAATTTATTAAATATAAAAATGTAGTTAGTTATACCAAACTCTGGGGCTATATACCAATTTTACACAAATAGCACTAAAAAGAAACCAATTTTAAAAGCAATAGTAAGGTCTGGTTATTTTGGTTTTAGCTGAGGATTTTCAACTGGCAGACTCTAATTACTGCCAGTTTTACTACCAGTAAATGGGCTTTTGGTGCCAAAACTGTTACTTTTGAGTCATTATTAACTATGGTTGTTTAGGGGCCAAAGTGAGTCTCCTAAGAAAGAGTTTTAACCATAAAAAAAAGGCCTTCAAATGAAGACCTTAGTAGTAGAGCATACAGAAAAAATATCGAACCCAATTACTGAAAGCTTGGCTCAATTTTCAAAACTAATCGACAGTTGAATATTCTATTTTATATTTCCATTTATTGAAAACAAAATTCCAAGAGACAAAAAATTATTCTTGAGAATGATTTGTGACCCAAACATTCGATAGTTCGGACTTTTTGTATGCACTGAATGGTATAAGATTAGAACTCGTACTATGTCTGCAAAACTTAATTAAATAGTTTGAATTTAACTTCGTATTTGAAAAACTCAATATTAGTTGTCACTGATAAAGCTCTTTTTATCCTCAGATCATCATCAGCTCCTATAATAATTCCTTTTACATCTAGAGCCTTTTCTTAGCGCTCTCTATAATTAATATCTCCTAGTTACTGGTGGTAAACTCCCATATATTTCCCTTAATGGTGCCCGTAGGCGTTATCACATCCACACGCCAATAGTATGTTGTATTTTGTTCTAGGTTAACAAGGAAATCGCTTAGCTTTATAATATTGGCGTTTCCAGCTAAGGTAGTTAGTAAGGCCTCAGAGCTTGATGTAGCCTCTGTAACTACTTGTTTTTCTGTTCCAAAGTAAACCTCTGTGCTGGTACTTAGGTAGGCATTACGAAAGAGTAGATCTTGCTGTGTCTCTATCTGAGTAGCCTCATGTGCCGGGATAGGGAAGGTCGCTTGTTCTTCTCTTCTACCCGGAATCCAATAGTGCGAGTCACCATATTCGTAGGCTCCTATATCAGGCGCATCTCCCACGTAGCTGATGGATGAGAAATTAGCCACAGGGCTGTTGATCTCTTCTGCTTGCACCACTTTACCAGCATCTACCAAGGGGCTGTCTTTTTTAGGCCTGAAGTCATAAATCTCAGGATTATTAAGGTATTTGTAGGCCGCCCCAGGCTCTTTGTTGTTATGATCTACAACACCTGGTGTCTGGTAGGCCGACACCCTGCCACC